>JAUILW010000573.1 GCA_030432795.1 Gammaproteobacteria bacterium | reverse complement strand
TGGATAGCGGCGACCAATCCGGACCCGCTAGCCGTGCACGTAGCCAACACGGAGGAGCGATGCCGCGAGCTAGTGGCCGCGCTCTACGAAGAACACGGCGGCGCCTATGTGTGCGCCCGCTATGCCGACACGATGACGGCAGACCATGTAGAGATATGGACCTCTCGCGACTCTAGCGCGGAACCCCCGCGCGTACTACGGAGCATGCGAGATGCAACAGAACGACGACAAGCCGCTAAATAGCTTTGGAGCGGATGAGCCCGAGGACCCGGGCTACACCCACGACCCGACGTCCCCGCTGCGATTCGGTACCGGCAAAGGTGCCGCACCTGACGATGCGGCCGGACCGGATACCTCAAGCCCGCTGGACTTCACGGGCTCCGACGGATGGGCGTACCGCCTAAGCGGCAAGGCAGCAGAGGAGCGCTTGCCAGGACCGTGCAAGACGCTGATTAAGGACGAGATACGCGCCCTTGGCTACGAGGTGGCCGAGGATGAATAGGCGAGGAGTACAGAGCCCGGAGTCGGAACTGACCGGCGCGCTACGAGCGTTTGATAACGCAATTCAGAAAGTGCTAGAGGCAGTGCCCGGCCTGGACGACAGCGCCCGGGACCGCCTCGCCATCGCACTATCCGATAACCCCGCACTATGCACGCATCTGGGCAAAGCCGCTCAGCGCTACGTGCTGGCCAGAGAGGAAGCACAGCAATGAGAGGAAGTTTAGCCAAACAGATACGGCGCGCCGCCGTGCAAGTCGAGGAGCACACCCGTGCCCCGGATCAACCGCCGGCGCCGTGGGTCGCGTACGGGATACGCAATCCGGCCCGACCGATCCGGTTCACAAACAAGGACACGGGCAAGGCGGAGCTATTCGAGCCCACGGGCACGATAGCGCTGCTGCCTCACTCCGTCCGCTCATTCTACAAGCGAATAAAAGCCAACTACATCAAGGCGCGCCGCCGAGGAGCGCAAGCGTGAGCGGGCCATACGCAAACGGCACGGAATGCGTGGTGACGCAAAACCCTCATCATCCGCAATTCATCACCGTGGGTACTATCGTTACGGTAGTCGAGCCAGCGCCGGAGCCTCTACATGATCCGCAAGGAAGGCTAAGGGGTTTACCGGCCCAGTGGATCGAGGCAGGAGATCGCGAAGGCTACTGGGCGGTGCCGTGGATGCGGCCTGTTGATGAAGATACGGACGAGTCCGACGACGAAGTCGTGCGCGAGTACTCCAATCCGCGCATGACTACGAAGCCGGAGGATCAGCATGCGTAGACGAGGACCGGCCAGCCATCCGTGCGCCACGTGCGCCGGCATGGTAACGGGACCGCACGCGCGGAGGCGCAACTTCTGCGCGAAGTGTGAGAACGCTTGGCTACGGCTGGGCGTCAATCTCGGATGCTGGTTCCGATACTGATACGAGCCAGGGACGCGCCCGGGTATCTCGGAATGAGTCGCCATATGTTTACGGACGTAGCGCGGCCGTATCTGACCGAGATTAGGGACCCGGACTATCCGCGCGTGGTGCTGTTCGACCGTCTTGAGCTAGACAGGTTTGCACAGTACTATGCACAGCGGTGCGGCGTTCCTCCCAGAAAGGAGTTACCAACATGGGAAGACAACGCAAAACGCCCGGCCTCTACCAGCGTGGTGAGGTCTGGCACATGGACAAGCAAGTCCAAGGAGGACGACTCCGCGGCAGCACGCATACAACGGATCGCAAAGAGGCGGAGCGCTTCCTAGCGATGAAGTTGGAGGAGCATCGCAAGATGATGCTCTACGGTGAGCGGCCAGCGGTGACGTTCGGAGAGGCAGCAGTGAAGTACATGGAGGAGAACTGCCCGGCGGCGTCGGCGGCACGCATTGCGAGCTCGCTAAAACAAACGCTGCCATACGTGGAGCATGTGGACATTCGGCTACTACACGACGGGAGCTTCAATCAGTACCGCGAAGATCGGCGAGCGGCAGAGATATCTGCCGGCACGATCAACTACGATCTGGGCATCGTGACTCGCATCCTGAACAAAGCGGCCCGCACGTGGAGGCACCCGAACGGTCTGCCATACCTCGATACTCCGCCGCTGCTACAGCAAGAGAAGGGAGCCAAGCGTAAGCCCTACCCGCTGTCGTGGGATGAGCAGACGCGCATCTTCGCGCACCTATCGGAGCGCACCGCCGAGGTGGCGTTGTTCTTCGTGAACACAGGCGTGCGGAGCGGCGAGCTGATCGCGCTACGGTGGGAATGGAGGGTTCAGGTCCCGGAGCTGGACACGTACGTGTTCGTGCTACCGGAGAGTGCGACGAAGACCGGTAAGGAGCGCGTCCTCGTACTCAACGACACGGCGAAGAGCATCATCGATAGACGTGCGGAGCGGATGGAGCACCCCGAACTGGTGTTCGTGGATGGTGACGGCAAGCCCTGGTACAAGGGCTGGACGTGGTGGGTCAAGGCCCGCACCGCTGCGAAGGTACCGGCCAGGTTGCACGATCTGCGACACACGTTCGGTCAACGGCTCCGCGCCGCTGGCGTGGATGTGGAGACACGCGCGGACCT
>JAUILW010000572.1 GCA_030432795.1 Gammaproteobacteria bacterium | reverse complement strand
CCTGTGGTTTCTTCCTGCAGCGCTTGCAGGATCATCTCCGCCATGCGCTTGCTGGCGCCCATGACGCTGGAGGTACGCACCGCCTTGTCGGTGGAGATAAGGATGAAGTCGCGCACACCGGCGGATATGGCTGCATCAGCGGTATGCAGCGTGCCGAATGTGTTGTTCTTGAGCCCCTGGATGACGTTGTTTTCCACAAGGCTGACGTGCTTGTACGCTGCTGCGTGGTACACGGTGCTCGGGCGATAGCGGCGGAAGGTGCGTTCCATGAGGGCGACGTTGGTCACCGAACCGAGCACGGTCACCAGCGGCACGTGCTCGCCCATGAGCTGTTCCAGCTCTTTCTGCACCTTGTACAAGCCGTACTCATTCTGATCGAGCAATACCAGAAGCTCAGGTTTCTCGCGCGCGATCTGCCGGCTCAGCTCAGAGCCGATGGAACCGCCCGCGCCGGTCACCATCACCACCCGGCCGCGCACGGATCGCGCCAGCAGGTGCGGCAACGCCTCGACCTCGTCGCGCAGGAGAATGTCTTCGATGGCCACGTCACGCACATTGGCAACTGATTCGCGGCCTGACACCAGATCCGACAGATTCGGGATGAGCCGCACGCGCACACCGTACGACTCGAGGAAATGAATGATCTCGCGGCGCTGTGACGCTGAGACTGAGGGCACGGCAATGCACACTTGCGTTGCCAAGGTACGTTTCAGGAGATCACCCAACGCATCGCGGGGGTACACCGTAAGCCCGTACACCGAGCGTCCATGCAGCGTCTTGTCATCATCGATGAATGCGACGGGTCGGAAGTCGCCTTGCTGTAGCAACACGCGCGCAAGCTCCAGGCCCGCACTACCGGCACCAAAAATGACGATGGCATCGCGACCGGTGGCTGCACCTTGATACCACTGCGTATACGCTCGCACCATAAAGCGCGAGCCGCTGACAAACAGCACAGCCAGCAGCCAGAAAATGACGGGGACGGACCGAGGGAACACCTGCAGCGGTACCAGGTACGCCACCGTGGCGATGGCAAGCGCGCCGACCGTGACACCCTTGAGCACGCTCGCCATGGCATGGTTGCCCATGTAGCGCACCATCTGGCGGTACAGCCCGAGGCGCATGAACACCGGTATGCAGCCCAGCACACTGGCGGCGAACGCGGGCCAGAACTGCAGAA
>JAUILW010000571.1 GCA_030432795.1 Gammaproteobacteria bacterium | reverse complement strand
GGAGTGCCATCGAGCCCGAATTCGGCGTGGATGGCGCGAACCGCAAGCTCCAGGTAACGCTCTGCAATAACTACCGATATCTTAATTTCTGAGGTCGAGATCATCTGAATGTTGATGTTCTCCTCAGCGAGCGCGTCAAACATGCGCGTGGCAACACCGGCGTGCGAGCGCATGCCCACTCCGACCACCGAAACCTTGGCGATGGAGTTGTCGCCCTCGAGCTCGCGTGCACCCAGCGTTTCGCGCACCGGACGCAGAAGATCGAGTGCACTTTCATAGTCTGCGCGCTTCACCGTGAACGTGAAGTCGGTGAGGCCGTCTGCGCCGGTGTTCTGCACGATCATATCCACCTCGATCTGCGCAGCACTTACCGGGCCAAGAATTTTCGAAGCCACACCAGGAATATCCGGCACGCCAGACATCGTAATCTTTGCTTCGTCGCGGGCATGCGCAATGCCGGATACGACGGGTTGTTCCATGTTGTCCTGCTCCATCGTGATGAGGGTGCCCTCGCCGTCTTCGAACGTGGACAGCACACGTAACGGCACCTGGTATTTGCCAGCGAACTCCACCGATCGAGGGTGCAGCACCTTGGAACCGAGGCTGGCGAGTTCCAACATCTCTTCGAACGTGACGGTACCGAGCCGCCGGGCTTTTGGTTCCACCCGCGGGTCAGCGGTGTAAACACCATCCACGTCGGTACATATCTCACACTCATCCGCTGAGAGCGCGGCCGCAACGGCAACCGCAGTGGTGTCCGACCCGCCCCGTCCAAGCGTCGTCACCGCTCCGGTACGCGATACTCCCTGGAATCCGGCAATCACCGGCACGATGCCAGCATCCAGAGCTGCGCGCAGAGCCTGTGTGTCAATCTCCTCGATGCGCGCCCGCCCATGGGCGGAATCTGTGTGCATCGCCACCTGAAAGCCGAGAAAAGACTGCGCTGGCACCCCACGTGCGGTTAGTGCGATGGCAAGCAGGGCCACCGCCACCTGTTCTCCGGAGGCGAGCAGCACGTCCATCTCGCGGGCCAGGGGCCGCTCGACCACTTCTTTGCCGAGGGCATCCAGGCGGTTGGTTTCACCGCTCATGGCGCTGGACACCACGCACACCTGATGGCCCGCTTCCCGGTAGCGAACAATTCGATCGGCAACGCCACGGATCCGCTCCACGGTGCCAACGCTGGTACCGCCATACTTTTGAACGATAAGCGCCATGATCAGCCCAACGTGTTCTGTACGTGCGGCACCACGAGCGCGAGCGCGTCATTCAATGCCGCTGCGTTCGTGCCACCCCCGGCACGCGCCAGTTCCGGGCGACCACCGCCTCGTGCACCAACCGGGCCGCCGACAAGGTTGACGAGCTCCGAAGCACTTATACGACCCTTGAGATCATCGCTGATACTCGCCACCAGGCTGACCTTTCCGTCATCATCCGCGGCGAGGACGATGACGCCCTCCCGCAGCCGGCCGCCCCGCAACGAATCCAGGGTAGGCATCAGCGCTTTGGCACCACCCGGCACCCGTGCGGCAAGCACCAGGGTGCCGCCCACCTCCGCTGTTCCGGAAGCCAGATCTGCGCCCTCTTCCGCCGCGGCCTTCGCTTCGAGTTGCGCCACCGCACGGGTCAGACGCCGCTGCTCCGCAAGCAGGCTGGCGACTTTCTCTTCAAGCTCCGCCGCCGGTGTTTTCAGCAGGCCAGACAGCGCTGCCAGCGTATGATCGCTGTTCCGCACGTGGGCATATGCACCTTCGCCAGTCAGCGCCTCGATGCGTCGAACGCCGGCGGCGATGCCGGATTCGGAAACGATCTTGAACAGGCCCACATCCCCTGTACGGCTGACATGGGTACCGCCACAAAGCTCCACTGAAAAGCCATCGCCCATGGTCAACACGCGCACCTCATCGCCGTACTTCTCGCCGAACAGCGCCATGGCGCCGCGTTCGATGGCTTGATCGTAGGACAACAGTTCGGTTGCCACACCGCTGTTATCCAGAATTCGGGCGTTGACAATTCTTTCAATCGCGTCGATCTGATCCCGATTCACTGGATCCGGATGCGAGAAGTCGAAGCGCAGCCGTTCATCGTTGACCAGCGAACCCTTCTGCTGGACGTGCGGACCCAACACTTCGCGCAGCGCCGCATGCATGAGATGCGTCGCGGAATGGTTGCGGCGAATACGATTGCGCCGAGCCTCATCTACAACCGCTTGCGCCTGCAGGCCCACCTGCACGCTGCCCCGTTCCACATCACCGATGTGCAGGAACTGTTGGCCCGCGATCTGCGTGTCGCGCACGCGGAAGGTGAAATCCGCTCCCTCGATGGTTCCAACATCGCCTACCTGGCCGCCGGACTCCGCATAAAAAGGCGTATGGTCGAGCACCAGTACACCGTCATCTCCCGGGTTGAGTGCCTGCGCAGATTTACCATTGGCGTCGAATACGCCAGTCACCGAACCTGCGTGTTCGATAGCGGTGTATCCTTCAAAAACTACCTGGCCGGAAGTCTGCACCACCTGTCCAAGGCTCGCGGTGAAGCGGGTGGCTGCTTTACCCAATGCAC
>JAUILW010000570.1 GCA_030432795.1 Gammaproteobacteria bacterium | reverse complement strand
ATCGGCTTCGTGTTTCAGGCATACAACCTCATTCCGGTGCTCACGGCGCAGGAGAACGTTGAGTTCATCATGCAGCTGCAGGGCGTTGGTGCTGCGGAACGGGCCGAGCGCGCCCGCGACGTGTTGAATGCCCTCGGCCTTGCGGAGATGAGTGATCGGCGGCCGGGAGAGATGTCCGGCGGCCAGCAGCAGCGTGTGGCCGTTGCCCGCGCAATCGTCACGGAGCCAGCGCTGCTTCTGGCCGACGAGCCCAGCGCCAACCTCGATTCACGCACTACCGGCGAGCTCCTGGAGCTTTTGAAGACGCTCAACGAGGAACGTGGTGTGACCATTGTTGCCGCCACTCACGACCCGCTGGTGATGAGCTACGCCAAACGGCGTATTCAACTCCGCGACGGGCAGATAGAAAACGATAGCGGGCCGGCCTGATATGCGGTTGCTGGCCTTGGCGTGGCTGTGCGCGTCGGGCTTCGCGCAGGCTGTGGATGCGGATATGCGGCTGAAATGGTTCGGCTCCGCTACGTCCTTGCCGGATCATGATGCCACCCGGCTGGTGGGCGAGTCGCCGCAGTTCGACCAGAGCGCTGATGTCCGTTTGATGTTCAGCGGCGGTGAAGGTGGCTTGGAGTGGCTCGTGCACCACGCCAGCACGCTGCTGAGCGGCGATGGCGTGGCGCTGGCAGGACAGGCTCAGCGGGCGCAGCTGGGCCAGGGCCTTTCCCGAAGCGCCTTCGATCGTGTGCCCACGGACGATGCTCGGCGCGTAGCCGACCTCACCTGGCCCATCGGTGATGGCAAACGCCATGATGCTTTCCATCGCCTGGATCGGATTGCACTGAAGTACCGTCGTGGTCGCTGGGCGTTCACCGTCGGCCGCGATGCGGTGAGCTGGGGCAGCGGGCGTGTGTTTCAACCCATGGACCTGTTCAACCCCTTTGCCCCGACAGCGGTGGATCGCGACTTCAAAGCCGGCGACGATCTCGTACACGCCCAGGTGCTTCTCGACAGCGGTGCCGATATCGAATTGCTGGCGGTGGGCCGGCGCGATGACGCTGGCGATGTAACGGCTACGGCTGCGAGTCTTGCTGCGAAGGTGCACGGATTTGTGGGCGCTGCTGAATACGAGCTCTTGGCTGCGCGGCACTATCGCGACCGCGTGTACGGCGCCACGCTGCGCCTGCCGCTTGGCGGAGCGCTGTTGCGTACGGACATTGTGGCCACCGATCTGCAGGGTGGCGGCTGGCGCACGAGTGGTGTGCTCAACATCGATTACAGCTTCGATGTGGGGCCGAAAAACGTGTATGTGTTTGGCGAGTACTACCACAACGGTTTTGGTAGTTCGTCGCTCCTGCCGCTTTCGCAGCTATCGCCGCTGCTGATCGAACGCCTCGCTCGCGGCGAGGTGTTTACCTTCATGCGCGACTACACAGCCGTCGGGGGCACCGTTCAGTGGCATGCACTGCTCACTCAGAATGTGACGTTGATCACCAACCTTCACGATGCTTCGAGCTTGCTGCAGACGTCTTTTACCTATGATCCTGGTGATCGGCAGCGCCTGGAGCTTGGCGTCACACTACCCATGGGCAGGTCAGGCGAAGAGTATGGTGGTGTGCCGGTTGCGGCTCTGCCGAATGGCTCTGTGCTGACGAGCGGCGGCGGTGCCCGGGCATTCCTGCGTTGGGTGTTTTACCTGTAGTTCTGCAGAAAGCATCCCGCTGGCCCGCAGAAAACGACCACTCATTCAGAGCTGTCCGCGTGCACGGGGGTGCCTTGCACTTTCATCTCTGCGAAGTCGCCTTGGACGCGACGGGTCATGGAGACATCGTACAGACGCCCTTCAAACTCGAGCTGTGCGCGTTCGGAGTTGGAGAACACGAGCACAGCGCCCGCGGGTGTCTGGTCCCCTACGGTGATGAGCTGGTCGCCGTTAGCGGTGCGAATGACCACACGGTCTTTGTACAGTCCAATGATGTTGTCGAAGCCGGATGATGCGGCTGCCGGCACGAGAGGGGCACACAGACAGCACAGGAGTGTCCATTGAGATAGCCTACTGCTCATTTGGCGTTATCCAGGTCGATTGCTCATCTCCACTGACATTCTAGGAGCGGTCGGCGATCTCCGGGGCTTGCGTTGGCGTTTTCGAGAACTGTGCCTCAGCCGGCTCCGAAGCCGTGGCGCCAGCCAGGCTTACCAGATCGACGAGCAGTTCCCCCGCCCGCACGCGGCTATCGCGGCGCACGGTTTTGCCTCTGCGCTCCAGCTGCACGACGTAGTGGCCTTTGGCGAGGGTGAGATTCGGCTGTGCTTCGCGGGTGGAGGCGACTTCCTGCAGCTCGGTGGTGTCCTTATCCTTCCGGTAGATCGTCCACAGCACATCATCGCGCACCTGTTCACCGGCGATGCCCACCGCGCTGAGCTGAAGCCGGCCGGCGTCGAATACCATGTCGTACAGCAGCGAGGAACCGGGTTGCACCGAGAAGGTTCTGCCAATCTCTGCGTGTCCTGCGCGGGCAGTGAGGCGGTATTTCCCCCGTTCCAGCATAAACCTCGGCTCCGCTTCATCCGT
>JAUILW010000034.1 GCA_030432795.1 Gammaproteobacteria bacterium | reverse complement strand
GGCAATCTCGCGCGATACGCTCGCCGTATAGTTGATCAGTGCGGAGCGGGCGGGTCCGGACATGAGCCGCCAGATCATCGGGTTCTTTGCTGAAAACGTTGCGATGTTGACGATGCGCCCCCATCCCCGATCGCGCATGTGGGGAATGTAGTGGCGCATCAATTCGATGGGGCCGATCAGCGCGGTTTCCACAGACTCCCGCCACATGTCCGGGGTGACGGTGAGAAAGTCGCCGTTCGGAGCTGGCGGTTTGATGGTGATGACGAGGATGTCCGGGTCCGGGCAGGCATAGAACAGCGCTCGCCGGCCTTCCTCCGTGGACGAGTCGGCCACCACCGGCGTCACCGGCACGCCGTGCTTCTCCGAAATTTCAGCTGCCGCTTTCCGCAGCCGTTCCTCTCGCCTTGCTGTAATGAACAGTTCCGTGCCGGCTTCTGCCAGCCGCTCTGCTGTGGCTCTTCCCATGCCGGCGCTGCCGCCGGCCATGATCGCTTTCTTGCCGCTGATCTGTAGATCCATGTTTGTTTCCTCTGGTCGTTGCGAAAGGGGCTGTGAAGCCCGTATCCATCAGTTGTCTGCAAACTCTGCGGACATTTTTTGCGCCACCCGCTCGGCGATCATCACGCAGCCGAGATACGTGTTGCCCGAAGGGATGGAGGGCATGGCGCAAGCGTCGGCCACACGCAGTCCCTGCATGCCCTGCACCCGGCAGTCTGCGTCCAGTACGGTGCCCATGGGACAGGTGCTGGTCATGTGTCCGTAGCTCACCGTGTACCGGTTCAGCGCGGTGCGCACTGCGTCAGCGGACATCAGGTCAAGGCCATCAACCTGTAAGCAGCCTGCCGCGGTAGCAGAAGGGGAGCGCTCCCAGGCGGCCAGGCGGTCGAATGCATGGCGCAAACGTATGAGGCCGTCCTTCGGCAGTGGCGGTGCGGTTACGACAGGGCCGTCGCTTGGGTTCTCTGACAGTCGAACGCTACCAAGGCCGGATGAGCGAAGCAGAAAAGCCGCCATGACGAACTCGGTAGGGCCGTCGGTCAGCGGTGGGGCAATGGGGAACAGGTGGTAGTCGATGTTTGTGCCGTCCGAGGCGCCGATGTAGAGGCTCTGCGCCGGACCGGCAGTGCCGCCGCGTGGGCCGTCGTGTTGATAGCGAATCCCCGGGCCGATGTGGTCGCTCATCGTCTCGCCTACCGGCAGATCGACGATGGTATGAATGCCGCGGTCTGCGAGATGCTTCACCGGTCCGATGCCGGATCGCATCAGCAGAATCGGTGTCCACAGTGCGCCGGCTGTGAGAATGATCTCGTCTGCTTCCAGCGCCTCGCCGTTGGCGAGAATGACGCCAGTAGCGCGCGAGCCATCGAGGGCGATGCTGCGCACTTCGGCACCGGTGCGTATGTGCAGGTTGTCTCGGTACCGGATACTGTCCGTCAGGTACGCGAGGCTTGTCGTCACCCGGCGGCCTGACGCATCGATGGTCACCGGAAACACACCCACGCCAGGCAGCTGACTGCGGTCGTTGATGTCGGCGACGGTCGGTTCACCGCAATCGGCCATACCGTCGAGAAAAGCGAGTTGCGCCCGGCCCATCTCCTCGCGCCGCCATCGCCGCACGGGTAAAGGGCCTTGATTGCCATGCAGCGGCGAGTCGGGAAAGTCCCGGTCAGTCTCGGCGGCTTTGAAGGTTTCCACCACATCCTTCCAGCTCCAGCCGGAGAGGCCGGCTGCGGCCCAGCCGTTGTAGTCCTCGGGAAGCCCGCGCAACGTTGCCAGGCCATTTACGGCGGATGTACCGCCCAGCATGCGTCCCTGAAGCATGGGAATTGCGCCGCTGCTGTTGGCCATGAGGGTCATGGCCACTGACGTTGCGCCAAGCCACGCTTCCGGCGCACGCGCCGGATCGAGCACGGCGCTGTCGTATACCGAGTCGTCCGCGCCGGCCTCCAGCAGCGTGACCCGGATCGCCGGGTTCTCCGTCAGGCGTGCCGCGAGAACCGAACCGGCTGTGCCGCCTCCGACGACGATGATGTGTGTGGAGGGGTCGTTCATGGGTTGTACCACACCGAATAGGACGAACGTCCTAATACTGCGCTGCGAGGCGTCTGGTGTCAATTAGGCTGATCGACCTAATCGGGCTAGAATGGCGCATGCGCAATAAACCCTCTACCGCAGACAGAATCCTCGAAGCCGGCCGCGAGCTCTTTAACTCGAAAGGCTATGCAGCCACGTCGTTGAACGACATCGCCTCCGCCGTGGGTATCTCAAAAGGCAATCTGAGCTACCACTTTCCAACCAAGCACGACCTTGCCATGCGCCTGCGCGACGATGCCCGACGCGCTGCCAGGGAGCGGCGGGAACGACCGCGCAGCGGTGACGTTGCTGACGACTACGTGGAGCATCTGCTGTTCGCCATGGAGATTACCTGGAACAACCGGTTTCTCCTGCGGGAAGGTGACGAACTTCTGGACGCAGATGGCGGCCGCCAGACGGAGTTGGCCGCAGATTTCGATGAGCTTCGTGCGCTGATGCAACGGATGGTGTCGGAAGGCCTGTTTCTCAAATCAGCGGCGGACGACATGGACACACTCACCAGATCCATCTGGATTGTCAGCCGCTACTGGATGGACTACCTGCGGGAGTTTGAACGCCTGCAGGAGATCCGCTGGGAGGACCAGGAGCGGGGCATCCGGCATCATTTTGCCGTGCTGTTGCCGTGCCTGACCGCTGCAGCGAGGCGGCGCTTCGAGTCCGCACTGGCGCGTGCGCCGAGACGGATTGCACAGGTTGAAAGTGATTAATAACTCAGGAGCCCAACATGGCGGATAACACACCCGACGCTGCTGTTCAGGCAGCGCTATTCTCAGGAGCACCTCAGTACGAGTTCTTTGCACAGGCCAAGAACCTGCTGCCCGTGACATCGATGGCGCCGGCCGCCGTACCTTTCGAATTCCCAGCCGGCCCTCCGGAGATGTTGCCGAACACCTTCGAGTTTGAGGGTGAGACCAGAAACGTGCATGCGCTGCTCGGCGCGACGCACACCTCAGCGCTACTGGTACTCCGGCAGGGGCGCGTGTGCTTCGAGCAGTACTGGTTGACCGGGGGACGTGAGGTGCAGTGGATATCCATGTCTGTGGCAAAGAGCGTTGTGTCGATGCTCGTGGGCATCGCGCTGGGAGACGGTCAGATTGTTAGCCTTGATGATCCGATCACTCGTTATGTGCCTGAACTCGCGGGAAGTGCCTACTCAGACGTGCGGATCAAGGATGCGCTGCAGATGTCATCAGGGGTTCGCTGGAGTGAGGACTACAGCGACCCCACAGCGGAAATTTTCCGGTTGAGCGAGGCATCTGGTCCCGGCGGTTCGGTGGATCAATTCATGACTACAACGCAACGTGAATCGCCACCCGGCACGCGGTGCGTGTATAACTCTGCAGACACGCAGGCGTTGTCCATGCTGGTCGCCGCTGCCACGGGTAAGTCCCTCACCGGCTACCTGCAGGAGATGCTGTACACACCGCTCGGCATGGAGTCCGAAGGCCACTGGCTCACTGACGGCCACGGGCGGGAGCTTGCCTATGTCGGGCTGCTGATGACCGCTCGGGATTTTGCCAAGTTCGGAGAGCTCTACAGGAATCACGGTGTGTGGCAGGGGAGACAGCTTGTGCCTGTGGACTACGTGCGTGATTCCGTTCGGGCAGATGCTCCCCATGTGCAGCCTGGTGGTCCAATCGTTGCGGATCATGCGTTTGGCCCCGGCTACGGCTATCAGTGGTGGCTGCCGGCGGGCGGCGCCGGGGATTTTAGCGCCATCGGTGTGTACAACCAGTTTATCTACGTCGATCCGGCGCGGGAGACGGTGATCGTCAAACTTTCGGCGAACCCTGCTTATGGCACGAGCACCCGGGAGGCGGATAACCGGGATCTGGAGAACATTGCGGCATTGCAGGCGATCAGCAGGCGCTGACAGGTTGGCTCTGCCTGTACTTAGCAAGTTCAGCGAGCGGTGATGCCACGCATCAACTCCCGCGCGTGCGATCGTCGCGTCTCATGGCGCTCCTGCAACTGTGTCAGCGTGAGGCGATCCGCTGGCGCATAGCCGTCGATGCCTTCGGGTGACAGTTCTCCTACCCAGGTGTAGCTGCCTTCGTCCATGGCAAGACGGGCATTGACGATCGAACCATCGGAGTTGCCCGATGCGCCGTTGCCGAAGTATCCAAAGCCTTCCACCATGCTGCGGCTCGCCGTGGCCTGAAAGCCGCAACGCCACAGGAATTTGTCGCTGGCAGATTTGAGGATGTCCGGGCGGATCGTCAGATGAAACGATTCCTGCTGGCGTATGAACGGCCGGACCACCGAGTTGGTGAGTATGTAGCGCAGATTGTCTGACCGGTTGACCGCACCTCCATGCAGCACACGGCCGTCCATCAGCATGACCGTACCCGCAGGGGCTTCCAGATTGATCGGCCGCGGCAGCTGGCCGAAGGTGCCGCGACCCTCGCAGTACCGCCGGTGCGAGCCGGGAACGATGAGCGTACCGCCGTTCACCTCGTTCACATCCTGCAGGATGTACACGGTGTTCACGAGAATGGGCGCTTCCAGAAAGCGGTAGGGCGCGGCAAGCGCCTGATCCTGGTGCATGCCTTGAGGATGGCAGCCAGGGTACGACACGTTGGAGATGAAACTCAGGTGGTGCCAGCCTGGCCCAAGGGCTTCGTCCAGCATCTGCTCGATGAGCGGCCCGGCCTGCACCGCGTCGGCCTCGTGCGTCATGCAGCGCACGAATATCTCGCCTTTGTTGACGAGTGCCCACACGTGTTGTTGCGCTTCCATGAGATTGGCGATGCCGAGTGCACGTTCCGCGGCAGCCTGTTCGGCAACCCGCTCGCGCAGGCGTTTGGTCTGTTCCGGTGAAGTCGCGTCCTCGATCAGGCAGTAGCCCCACGAGTGAAAATCTTCGCGCAGACGGCGTATGTCCTTGGTGGGTTCGGGCAGCTGCTTGTCTATCCACTCCGGATGTTTGCGAGCTACGGTCGTGTCGTAGTACCAACCTTCTCCCCAAGCCAGCGCCTCCTTTGGATTGGGCGGCCGCATCCAGGGGTTGTTTCGCACCAGCGATCGATACGGTTCGCCGGAGGAAACGAAGTCACGGTACGGGGCGTGTACCTCCTGCGATGCAGCAGCAACCGCTTCAGGTGTGAACTGTGGCGGAATGGTCATGATGATCTCCCCGAGCGCTTCCGTAATGATGCTAGCGTCAGAGATGCGGACAAGCCAATCGCCCACGTTCGCGCTGCACCGGTCTCTACTGTGGCCGTGACGGGAACCCTGGGGCTATGCTGTCGCAGGTTTCTACGTTCCAAGGCTACTTTCCATGAATGCATACGATGTCATCGTTGTGGGTGGGGGTGGTGCCGGCATGGCGGCCGCTATCGAGGCGGCAGACGCCGGCGCGCGGGTAGCGCTGATCGAGGCGGACACGCGGCTCGGTGGCTCCACTTCGCTGTCCGGGGGCGTCTACTACGCGGCGGATACCAGCGTGCAACGCGCGCGGGGCATCAACGACTCCGTAGACGCCATGTTTCAGTACTACATGACACTCAACCAGTACCGGGTGAATGCAGCACTAGCGCGCACGCTGAGCGAGCACGCCGGGCAGGGGCTTGAGTGGTTGATCAGCATGGGTGTGCGCTTTCCGGCAGAGCTTCTATATGCATCTGGTGTGGAGAACGTGCCACGTGGCCATGCCGCGGCCGGACAGGGTTCTGAAATTGCGGAGGTCCTGGACCGCGAGGTGAGCCGGCGCGATATCGACGTGGTGCTCGCGACGCGGGTCACGAGCCTGGACGTCCGGGATGGCGCGGTTTGCGGTGTGCGTCTGGGTGACGAGGTGATCAGCACCGGCGCCGTTGTCATCGCCACAGGCGGCTTCGGCGCTAATCCCCATCTTCTACACCGCTACTACCCGGAAGCTGCCCTGCAGGCAGACAAGGCCTGGTACATCGGTAGCTCGCACTGTGTTGGCGACGGCCTGATGCTCGGCGAGCAGGCGGGCGCGGAGATTGTCGGCCTCAATCGGGGCCTGCTGCTGACCACGCCGAATTTCCGCAAGGAACTCGAGGTGTACGTGCCCGGGTGGCTGATGTACGTCAACCGGGAAGGCCGCCGGTTCGTCAACGAGACGGTGGAGTATGCGGTGATGTCCGGCGTCGTCCGGGCGCAAACCGGTGGTTCGTGTTTCGCGGTGTTCGATAGCGACGCGCTGGAGAGCGCAGTGCCAGATTCGCGCTACACCGATGCGTTTGCCGCCGGTGCCATCTCGCTCAACTGGGTGCGCGATGAGCTGTTGGCTCAGATCCAGACCGGCAAAGTACTGCAGGGCCAGACGCTGGGTGCGCTGGAGCGCATGTGCGGTATTCGTCCTGAATCGCTGCAGGCGACGGTGGCCGAATACAACCGCGACGTGGAAGGCGGTGCAGACCGCGCATTCTTCAAGCCGCACGATCAGATGAAGCCGGTTGCGACGGCGCCGTTCTATGCGGTGGAAATCTTCCCGGCGATCGTCTGCCTGACCTCTACCGGCCTGCGCATAGACACCTGCACGCGGGTGTACAACGCAGCCAACGAGGTCATTCCGGGACTGTTCGCTGCAGGGGAGACTACCGGCGACGTGCTGGGTGAGCGCTACATCGGTGGCGGCAACTCCATCGCCAATGCGGTGGTGTTTGGGCGCATTGCCGGAGCCGAGGCGGCTAGCTTAAGCCTCGCAGGTGGTTGATCGTCATCCCGCTGCCTGCAGCTCGCGATGTACGCAACTGCCAGACAGGTTTGCGCCGCTGGAGATCAGTGTTAGTTGATTTGTTGGCAGGTGGAATGACCATATGCCAGCTGCGTCTTCGGGCCGGCCGGCGCCGGTGAGCACAAGGCTCTTCGCCCGCTCCGCGTAGGCAACGGCGCGCATGGGCGCTGTGCCGGGAATGCTCAGTGAGCGCGTTTCGCGGCCGTCGAGATGCACCAGCCGGTAAGGCGATGCCGTCGCCGTATCTGCCCGGCACGCCAGTAGCTCGTCGTCGGCAATCCACACCGCGTCCTGCAGCTGACAGGCGGCAGTGAGCGCCGGCTCCGCTGTGAACTGGTGACCCTCGGCCTCGTAGCGGTACACACCGCGCTCGCCGTTGCGCTCGATCTGATATAGGAGGGTGGAGCCGCCTGTGGGCAGCATGAGAACGTTGCGGTTGAACGGGTGGGTGAACACCGTAACACCTGGGTCGGGATCGCCCGGGCGCGTACTCACCAGGCGCACCTGGGTGCCTGAATCGAATACGATGTGCTCGGGCGTTCTGAGGAACACGGCGCTCGAACCCTCGACCACAGTGTCCACGTCGTACCTTCGCGTATCGAACCGGCCGATGCGGTACACCGGCCGGTTGTTCATCAGCTTCTCCGTGAGCACCAGAACTTCATCATTGGCCATTGGCTGCAGTCCGCGCACGCGAACGTCGCCGAGGCCTTTCAAGGGCTCCACGTAGCCGGTGTCCAGGCTGATCTGCATGATGTACTCACCGCTGCCGCAGAACAGTACGCCGGAGATGGGCGCGGTTGTCTGGCGCTCGCATGCCGCGATAAGCAGTAGGCCAGCGAAGGTCGCCGCGCGCAGAAGCGCCCGGGAGATGGTTGAAACGCATTGCATGCGCCTATTCTATCCCCGGGCGCGGCCTTGCTGCTAAAACTCGAGCCGAATTCCCAACTCCACCGAGCGGCCGGGAGCGGGGGCAAAGTCCTTGATGAACGATGTGTGCAGTCGCTGCTCGTCATCGGTCAGGTTGCGCCCCTTGGCGAACAGCGCCAGGCGGGCTCGATCGACATTCCAGAAGGCCTCCACATAAGCCTGCAGATCCTCATATGCCGCGGTGCGCGATTCGAAAGCCGCCGCGTCGTCCTGTGCATCGGTTCTGTAGTAGTCCACTGACGCGCGCACATTGCCATGGCGCAGGCCCAGCCCCAGCCCGTAGCGGTTGGGGGGAATGCGGGGCAGATGGTCGTTGCCGCGCACATCCAGCTCGGCTTTCAGTAGATCGGTGCTGGCGCGCAGCTCCAGGGCGCCTGCATCCCAACGGATCGCTTCCAGGCTAGCTTGCGCATCCAGCCCATAAAATGTGGCATCGGCCTGTTCGAACCGAAACACCGGCAATTCGTCTATCTCGGCGCCGGTGGCCGATTCGTAGATGAAGTCGTTGAATCGGTTGTAGTAGCCGGTGAGGCTGACCGACCAGCGTTCTGCCTGATGCTCGAACGTCGCTGAGAGACCCTGTGCCTGTTCGTTGTCCAGATCAGGATTGCCGATCTCGTAGGCGCGGGTTACCAGATGTGGGCCATCTGAATACAACTCTTCGGCCACAGGCGCTCGCGAGGAGAGGTCGGCGACGACGCTGAACCGGGTATGCTCACCCACCGGCAGTATCAGCCCGGCCGATGTAGAGAATGTCGTGAAACGTGCTTCCCGCCCCGTGTCCGGGTCGTGCGTTAGCCGGCCGATGCGTGCACCCAACTCGAGGTTCAGCCCGGCAAATTGCCGTTCGCCAACCCAGAAAAGCCCGGTCGCCAGCGTATCGACCGGTGGGGTGAAAGCTTCTTCGCCACGCGCCGAGAACTTGCGGGTCGTGTGTTGCAATCCCACCGCGCCGTTCCAGCGGGCTGTCTCGTACATCGCCTCGGTGCGAAGCTCCCAGGCGTCATTGCGGAAACGGGTGGCAACCTCGCCATCGGGTTCGATTTCGCGGTGCTCATAACGGTTCACGCCGAGGCGTACGTTGAAGCTCGTGATGTGCCCGTAGTCTCGATCTACGCCCAGTTCAAAGTCCAGCCGGGTCTGCTCCATGTCCAGTCGAGGTGTGGCCAGCGCATCGTCCGCATGCGCTGCGTGATCTTCGTCATGCTCCTCTTCGTGGTCTTCCTCTTCGTGGTCTGCCTCATCGTGGTCTTCCTCGCCGTGGTGGGCGTGTCCCCCAGGAAGCCCATATTCTGCTTCCATGCGGCTGAGCGACACGCCGACAAAACCCCAGTCATCGACGAACGACAGACCCGCGGCGACGCTTTCGGTATCGAAGAAGCTGCCGGGCAGGGTGCCGGAAATGTCGTCCTCGTCCACTTCTGCGAAGCCCGGTATCTCGTAGTCGTCGCCATCTTTCCATGCACCGTCCACGTGCCAGGCCCAACGACCAGCGCCGCCATCCAGACGGAGTGCGGTGGAAGTACCTTCATTGTTACCGTCGTAGCGACTCTCCATGCCCCCGGTAAACGCCTTGTCGGGCACATCGTGAGGAATGCGTCCGGTGTGCACATCCACCACACCGCCAATGGCGCCCGAGCCGTAGAGCAGGGAGCTTGCGCCCTTGAGCACCTCGATCCGGTCGGCGATGAAGGGATCTATGGTCGTTGCGTGGTCGGCGCTGGTGACGGAGACGTCCAGCGTGTCGATCCGGTCTTCCATGACACGAACCCGAGGGCCGCCGAGACCGTGAATCACGGGCCTGCCCACCGCTTTGCCGAATTGCGCAGACCGTATGCCTGGCTCCTGGCTCAACGTCTCACCGATCGTGGTGGCGAGTTTCTCCTGAAGGGCGTTGCCCTGAAGCACGACGGTAGCCTGCGACAGTCCTTCTCCGGACAGCGGGTGGGCTACGACAACAATCTCCTCAATAGATTTCAGGCCCGAAACAGAGGCCTCTTCTTCAGCGTGAGCGAAGCCGGAACAGGCTATGCACGCGCAAATACCAATGCGTCTCATCACAAAGTACTCCCGAATGTCGAAACAGAAAAAAAGCGCAGTCAGATCTGTCGCGACGGAGGGGCTCTGCTTTGATGGGGCTGGTAACGGGCGGCCTGAGGTGCCGTATGGGGCAAGGTGAATTCGTCTGCACTGACTTGCGCAAACTCTGGGAGCTGCGCCGCATCGCGGGCAGTAACCGGTGTGTGGTCTGCGTGGCTGCACACCTCGCATACCGCTTGATCGCCGTCGGCGTGGATGTGCTGCACGGCCCACACCTGGCCCGCAAACAGGGCGATCAGCAGCGCCACTGCCAGTGCTCGGGCTGGTGCTGTGCCGCGCCTGCCCGAGCCTGGTCGTATTGCTTCGCCGAGTTTCATGTGCGTAGGCTCGCGCTTTGACGCGTCGCAGTCAATGCCTGAGCTGGACGCTTGCCTGGGCGGCCACTAAGGTCTGCATTTCTTTTACAAGGGAGCGTGAGTGTGCAGGAGTTCAATGGCTACGAGCGGCTCAGTGTGCGTCTGCAGGACGGCGTGGGCCATGTCACCCTGAACTGTCCCGAGGAGTACAACCGCATGCCTCCTGCGTTCTGGCGGGAATTGCCACGTGCGGTGGGGGCGCTGGATGGGACGGGATCGGCCCGGGTGGCGGTGCTTTCGAGTACCGGCAAACACTTCAGCGCCGGTCTCGACATATCTTCCTTCGGCAGTGCTCGAGGCGCTGATCTGGACGCGGGTCGTGCGGGAGAAGCGGCGGTTCGTCGGCTCAAGCAGATGCAGGCAAGCGTATCCGCGTTGGAGGCGGCGCGCTTTCCGGTGCTGGCCGCTGTGCAGGGCGGCGCGGTGGGTGGTGGTGTGGATCTGGTGGCAGCCTGCGATGTGCGGTACTGCACCAGGGACGCTTTCTTCTGTATCCAGGAAATCAACATCGGGCTCGCGGCGGATGTCGGAACGCTGCAACGGCTGCCGAATCTCATTCCGGACGGTCTCATGCGCGAGCTCGCCTACACCGGACGGCGTATGCACGCGGATGAAGCGCTGGCGTGCGGACTGGTGAACCGGGTGTTCGACGATCAGGCCACCATGCTCGAGGAGGTGATGGCGATCGCCCGAAGTATTGCGGCAAAGTCTCCCCTGGCCGTGCATAGCACCAAGCACTTGCTCAACTACGGGCGCGCGCACTCGGTGGACGAAACGCTGGCGTACCAGAGTGTGTGGATGGGCGCGGTGAGTCAGGGCGGTGAGATCGCTCATCACTTCCGTGAAAAGCAAGCGGGCCGTGAGGCGGTCTACGACGACCTCGCGCCGCTCGGAGACAGCGCGGGCTGACGGCTCCGCACGAAGGCCTGCAGCCTCGTGCAGTTGGCGAACCCGGCGTGAACTGGTGCACGTTACCGCAGCCTTGCATCGCCTAGACTGACGGCAGCCACAGGATGGGCCTGCACTGCCGTTTTGAACGCGAGAACCGACGATAGGAGAAAGGAGCAGCGCACCGAGGTATCGGTGCGTGCCCTTGTGCGTTTCGACTCCAAGGAGCCGGGCGGTACCACGTGGGTGTGCACCATTCGCGATTTCTGCGCAGGTGGCATGCTGCTGGTTGGTGATAGGCGCGGGCTCGATGAAACGTTCGATGGTGACGGCCCTGATCGCGGCACGGCCATTGAAGTGCACTTCTCGACCCGTGACGATGCCGGCAAGCAACAGAGCTTCCATCACCGCGGTGAGGTGGCGCGGACGGTAACCGATGGACTGGGTGTGATGTTCGCCAAGGCGCTGCCGGACGCAGCGTTGGGCGCCCTGACTCGACACGCAGGAAATGCGGCATCCGACGCCGCGGCAGCAAGTGGGGTAGTTGGACCGCACTCGAGCCTCAAACCCGCCGTACGAAAACAGGTTATCAAAAGCTGTGCGCACTTTACTCAGCGCCAGTTGCTCATCATGGTGCGCGACTTCACCGCAAATTTCCGCGATGAGCTGATCAACTGCCACACGCGAGCCAGCAGCGATCAGGAGCGTGAGCATTTTGCCTCCGCATCCATGGCTCTCAGGCAGAACGATAAAGAGTTTATCAAGCGGTTTGTGAACCGTGTTGTCGAGCCGGTCATCCGCATGAAGCCCGCGGCTCGCAACGGCGCGAACGAAGAGCAGGCGCTGCCGGAAGAGCAGGGGGTGGCTTCCACGCGGTCGAAGCTGTTCAGCAATTCGCGCCTGTCTCTCGTGGACAAAGACGACTTCGAGCATTGGCTTGTGGTCGCCGACATGGTGTCTTCGGTGGAAAGCGAGGTGGGCGAGGAGCTGTTCCTCGTGCAGCACTGGCTCGGCATGGTCAGTGACGACTGGCGACGCAAGGACACCAACCCCGTTGCTCCAGCATCGGTGATCGGTTCGCTGGAACATGCGATGGGGCTGCTCGACCTCAGCGATGTCGCGGCACGCCTCGCTTACGAAGTGTTTGATACGTCCTGCCGTGCGGAACTACGTAAGTTCTACGAACAGCTCGTTGCGTTGCTTGCCGAGCTCAACGTCTTTCCCTCTATCGATGAGATCATCAGCGGGACCATCAAGAATCAGGCGCCTGTGCCGACGCCGGAAGAGGTCACAAAGCGGAAAAAAGCCGATAGGAGTAGCTCCCAAGCGTCGAGCAGTGCAGCCAACAAACTTCTGGAAGTGGCAAACTCACTGACCGCCGGCGGTAAGGCAGGTAGCGACACGCCGGAAATCGACGTAAACGAGGTCTTGCAGGCGTTGTCGCGGCTGCCGAAGACCATCGAGCGGCTGCCTGGCCAGGATGGCGGACTGAAGCGTGCATTTCTTCAGCAGATTGGCGACGAAGGAGCAGCTGAAAGCCAGGTTCCCAAGCGCGTACTCAACGCTCTGGACATGGTCGACCACATGATGTCCTCAGTGGACGAAGACCAAGTGCTCAGCAAGGATCTGCGTGAGTGGATTCGCAGGCTCGAAGTGACGCTGGGTAAGGAAGCAGCGCGCAGCGATGACTTCCTGAACAGCGATCCAAGCGCGCCGCACGCCGCGCTGCAGATGCTCAATCAGCTCGAAGGTGTTGATGGCGATACCATCGACATGGAGAAAGGCAAACGGGCGTCTGCACGTGTCGACGCGGTATTGGAGCGTCTGATCGCCGACTGGGAGGGCAATTCCGACGCGTTCGTCGACGCGGTGGAAGAGCTTGAACCGCTGGTCGAGCAGCAGAAGAAGCTCTACAACCGTAACCTTGAGCGGGTCGTCAACGGTGCGGAAGGTAGAGCGCGGCTCAAGCGCGCCAAGCAGATCGTGCTTAAGTGCCTCGCCGCTACCTTTGAACAGCGGCCGGTACCGGACGTGGTTTTGGAGGTCGTGCATCCTGCCTGGCGAAACCTGCTGGTCAACACGGCGTTGCGTGAAGGCACACAAGCGGTGGTGTGGAAGCAGCAGCTCAAAGTGCTGCGACGACTGGCGGAGTTTCTCTGCGTGCCTTCCGCGGGAGCGGCGCCAGCCTCCTCGGTGCGAGTGCTGGTGCAGTGTCTTTCTGACGGCTTTGACAGTATCGGCCAGCGCCCGCGTCCCCGTTTGCTGGATGAGGTGCGCGACATGCTGACCAACCCGCAACGGCGACAGCTGGATGAAGCTTCGATACTGCCCCAGGGCGCCATGGCGGAGCTCCTGGGCTGGGGGGCCTTGGCGCAGCCTGATCCGCTGCCCCCGACGGATGATCCGAAGGCTCGGGAGCGCTATCTGGAGATGATGCGCAGGGCTCGGGTGTTGCGCACGGGGAGCCGTATCAAGTTCGAAGATGCTGAAGGCGAACCGCGTACCGCAACCCTTGCCTGGGCAGCTCCCAGCGGCACGGACTTCGTGTTCGTCAACCGTCGCGGTGTCTGGGATAGAGAACTATCTCTCGGTAAGCTCACTGAGCAGCTCAGCGCGGGTCAGGCGACGGTGCTGGACGGCTACGATGTGCCCCTCGTCGAACGGATGAGCGAGCGTATGCTCAGCCGCATCCACGGCAAGATTACCGGTGAGGCGCAGAAGGATGAGCTCACCGAACTGGCAAACCGACGCTTTTACGAGCGCGCGCTCGAGAAGCTGGTGGCCTTGGCGCGGCATACGGAAACGCAGCACTGCGCGCTGCAGATCGATCTGGACCAGTTCAAGATC
>JAUILW010000569.1 GCA_030432795.1 Gammaproteobacteria bacterium | reverse complement strand
TGTGCAGTGCTTCGGATGAGTGTCGCGCGCGGGTTGTCCGGCGCCAGCCCTTCTGCTTTTTTCAGCCTTTCCATGCCGCGCAAACCGTTGTGAAAGAACCGCCAGGGGCTGAGGAGCAGGATCTGGCCGTCCAGCATAGCGCCCATGAGCAGCATCTCCACGTCTTCTGGCGCTGTGTTCAGCGCAGTGTTGACCACCTTCAGCCCGTCCAACACCGCGCGGCGCGCCTGTCGCTTCTGCTCTGCAGGGATGTACGCTGCAGTGAGGCGAAACTGCTGTAACGCCTGCCAGCGGGGCGTATCGATCTGCAGGGCGGCCAGCGCGTCTATGTGATTCGTGGCAAACGCCTGCTCCACTGCCAGGCACTCTGAGTCCGCACGGGTGGAGTTGGGCAGCACGGCCGGCAGCAGACACAGGATGAGAAATACTTTGCTCAACGAAGGGAACCCAGGCGTAGAACTGTTGACTGAGAACGATACCGATCAGAAAAGTTCGAGTCAGTGAGCATTCCAAACACATCCATCGGCATCGTCGTGCCCACGCTCAACGAAGGGAAGGTCATCGCGGCCAATCTCGACCGGCTGGTGCGCGACCCGCTGATTGATGAAATCGTGGTGGTCGATGGTGGCAGCAGCGACCACACCCTGCTCGAAGCGACGCGATGCGCATCCGCACACCCGGGCATCTCCGTGCTCACCTCTGAGCCGGGCCGCGGCAAACAGATGAACGTTGGTGCGCGAGTGCTCCGCACGGAGTGGATCGTCTTCCACCATGCGGATTCGACATTGCCGGACGATGCCGGAGCATTGATTGCGAGCCTGCCCGACGAAGTGCGTTGGGGCGGCTTTCGCCACGAGTTCGCACCGAGCAATTGGAAACTCGCCATGATCAGTTGGCTGCACAACTGGCGCTGCACACGCACCGGGGTGATCTACGGGGATCAGTCGATGTTCATCCGCCGAAGCCTATTTCACCAGGCTGGCGGCTTCGATGAGGCCGTCCTGGAGGACCTGCTGTTCTCAGATAGAGTGCTGGAACTCGCGCCATCGCACCTTCTGCCCGTGACGGTCAAAACGGAGTCTCGCAAGTTCCGCTCGATGGGTGAGCTGCGAGCGCTGGCGCACGTGCTCTCGATCATCGTGCGCTACGAGCACCAGAGGCGGATCGGTAACGAAGCGTTTTTCCGCGACTATCGTTAGCCGTCGGCCATTAGCGCCGGCATCTGCGTGCGCTTGCGTTGTTACTGCATTGAAATCCACCAGACCAGCGAATCCCCGCCGTTGCGCACTTTCAGATGCCGTCAGCGGCGCAGATCGAGCCGGATCGCCTGTAACCGGTGCGGGAATGGGACGCGGCAGAATGCCGCATAGGAGTCCGCGACGACCCATGCATCGCCCTCGGATGCCGTTCGAATGCGGCGCTCGAGCTCAAAGGGATTCGTGGAGTACAGGCCAATACAGTTCGGCAGCCAGTTCAGGGCGTCCAACTCGACGACGGGCACCGGCCCCAAGCCGCGCGGTGAGCTTGCTTCTGCCGGGGCCTCAATTGCCCTTCGCGTGCATGCGCTAGCCTGGGTTGTCCATAAGAGCACATGACGCAGGCGCGTCGTTACTGTTCGGTTACCTCGATGCGCTCGCCCGAGAACGGAATCGCCCCACGCGGGTTGCCAATCTCGCCCGCGAACGTATCGCCCTCCACCGCGGCGCGATAGACGAGGGTCATCCTGCCGATGGGCATATCGACTTCGAGCGGAAACTGAAACACGTTACCTTCGACGGTAATGCTGTCGATCACCTGCTTGCCGCGGCGACCCACGAGCGTTCCGGAGTATTGCTCGCCGTCTCGATTGATCGTGAGCGTGGGATGCTGCACTCCGCGAGGCGTGCTCACCGTGAGCCGCCATACCCCTTCCACACCCTCATCTGCGCGGACTGTGGGTGAGCCGATCAGCGCCAAGGCGGTGATCAGGAACGCGATGAGAACACCGGGTAAACGAAACTGCATGACGGGCCGACCTCTGACACGGAGGTGCCACGGTACACAGGGTTGCGGGCCCAATCAAAGATTGCCCAGAGCAGGGCTAGCGGAACCAGCACCTCGCCGGTTCGAAACACTGGCCGAACTGACGGCCTGCGAGCAATACGTCGAGTCCTAAAACAACGAATCTGCGGGCCAGGAAGCGCTGCGCACGTCGCATCGTCCAAGCCGCCGCTACCGGCAAGCGCGAAGGCGAAAAGCGGTATCACCCGTTGCTATGGGAAAGCATTACATGTGCGAGCTGTACCCGCATGGCTAGTTCACTATATTGTGGGCGCATGACCTCTCCCGACTACCGTGCGTTACTTGCCCGACGTCTCGGCTTAGCGGTGCCCGAGGATTGGGAGCAGGACTGGGCCTGGAGCGTCGCCGACCGCGATTGCCTCGACGACTACCTCTCACTGTACGCCTCGCCAGAGGTGCAAGACGGCGAGCGGGAGTATCTCGTGGAGATGCTCGTGCAGAGCATCGCCGACCTGGGGCATGCTGCCCAGCAGCTTCCGACCGCCTGGAAGCGGGTCGAACCGCTCCTG
>JAUILW010000568.1 GCA_030432795.1 Gammaproteobacteria bacterium | reverse complement strand
AGGTCCCAGGCGGTGGTCAAGGCAGGGGCCCTGTCGTGAACTGGGACTGGGGCTATGCCGTCAGCATTCTGCCGGCCCTGCTTTCCGGGGTGTGGCAGACGATCCTGGTAACCTTCGCCAGCGCAGCCATCGCGCTTGGCGGCGGGCTGCTGATCGCGGTGCTGGCCAGCCTCTCCGGCAAACCCGGGCTGGTCATCATTCGGTGCCTGGTCGAGATGTGTCGGGGTGTTCCCATCCTCGTCGCGCTGTATTTCGGCTTCTACGCGCTGCCCTTGCTGGGCATCACGCTGCCGCCGTTCTTCGTCGGCGTTGCCATACTCGGCGTGATCTACGCCGCCTACAGTTCCGAGGTCTACCGGGGCGCCCTGGTGTCGATTCCCCGCGGGGTTCACGACGCCTGTCACGCGCTGGGCCTGTCGCCGTTCACCACCTGGACACGCATCCTCATCCCGATGGCCGTGCGCAACAGCGTGCCGGCCCTGATCAACTACGTGCTGATCCTGTATCGACAGTCCGCCTTCCTGTTCGCCATCGGTGTGCCGGTGCTGCTGGCCGAGGCGCAGATTGCCGGCAACCAGAGCTTTCGTTACCTCGAGCCCTACACCCTGGCCGGGCTGCTGTACCTCGTCCTCAACATCCCGTTTCTTTTCCTCCTGCAGCGCTACGGACGTACCCATGTCGCAAAACATTCCTGAGCCGCAGCCGGCCCAGCCAGGCGATGGCGTGGCCATACGCTTCGACGGCGTGTCGAAGTCCTTTGGCGAGACCGTGGTGCTCAGAGACTTCGATCTCGCCTGCCGGGCGGGCGAGATCGTGACCCTGATCGGCCCCAGCGGCTCCGGCAAGACCACGGTGCTGCGCTTGGCCATGGGACTGGAGACACCGACCGCCGGGGATATCCGGATACACGGCGAAAGCACCACCAGGCGAGCGGACGGGACGCCGCTCAGTCGACGGGACCGTGCGCGCATCGAGCGTCGCTGCGGCATGGTGTTCCAGCAGTACAACCTGTTCCCGCACATGGACGTGTTGAGCAACCTGACGCTGGCCCCGCGCACCGTGCTCGGCTTGTCACGACCGGAAAGCGAGCAGCGTGCCCGGGAGTACCTGGAGATGGTCGGGCTGGCGGACAAGATCCACGCCCTGCCGGATCAGCTTTCCGGCGGGCAGCAGCAGAGAATCGCCATTGCCCGGGCGCTGGCCATGCGACCACAGGTGTTGTTGCTGGACGAGATCACCTCGGCGTTGGACCCGGAACTGGTGGCGGAAGTGCTGAAGGTCGTCCGCCAGCTGGCCGAGGAAACCAGCATTGCCATGCTGATCGTTACCCACGAAATGCGTTTCGCCCGGGAAATCGCCGACCGCGTGATCGTCTTCGATGGCGGTTCCATCGTGGAACAGGGCGATCCGGAGCAGATTTTCAGCGCGCCATCGCATCCCAGGACTCGTTCGTTCCTGCAATCCATCTTGAGCAACTAAGGAGTACCCACCATGAGCCAGGT
Organism: Gammaproteobacteria bacterium; assembly: GCA_030432795.1. Lineage (GTDB taxonomy): Bacteria > Pseudomonadota > Gammaproteobacteria > Pseudomonadales > Azotimanducaceae > SYFY01. Next base: position 1,069 of record JAUILW010000568.1, on the reverse strand, counting down.
ACTGGTTCACGTTCACGACAACATCGCCGTCATTACCCTGGACAGCCCGGGACGCTTGAATGCCTTCACCCGCGACATGCGCAGGTGCATCACCGAGTCGTTGCAGGAGGTGGATCGCGACGAAAAACTGATCGGCGCGGTGCTCACCGGTGCCGGCGAAGCCTTCTGCGCCGGCCAGGACTTCAACGAAAGTCGAAACTGGGACGAAAACACTCCCTGGGTCGAAGAGTTCGAGCAGATGTTCAATGCCATGCTGTACTTCGGCAAGCCCCTGGTCGCCGCGGTCAACGGCATCGCCGCCGGTGGCGGCTTCCAGATGGCGTTGATGTGCGACACCCGAATCGGACATGAAGGCGTGAAAATGGGGCAGACGGAGGTCAAGTGGGGCCTGGCCAGCATTACCGGCACCTGGCTGTTGCAGCGAAGCGTCGGCCTGTTCCGGGCCCGCGAACTGGTGCTTTCCGGGCGCTTGATGACGTCGGATGAGCTGATGCACATCGGGCTGCTCGATCGCCTGGTGGGTGCCGACGAGGTGTTCGACTCGGCCCTTGCAGCCTGCCGGGGCCTGGCACGAAGCCCGGCCGACAGTTTTGCCCGCACCAAGACCTGGATGGCACAGAGCCTTGCCGACGAAATGCGCGACGTGTTTCGTGACGCGGTTCGGTTTCACCAGGCCGGATTCGCATCCGGCGTGTCCCAGGCAGGCGCCAGCGGGTTTCTCGGTGCGCGTGGGAACCAGGGCCGGTAGCGGGATCGACAAGCATGAATGCACCACTGCACAACCCGTGGCGTCGGCTGGAGTCCTCGCCTCGATGGAACGTTCCCGAGTACTACAACGTCGTCGACGACACCTGTGATCGGCATGCCGCGGACAAGCTGGCGATGATCTGGGACGACGGCCAGGGCAGTGTTCGGCAGATTCACTGGGGCGAGCTGCAGCGGCTGTCGGAGTGCCTGGCGGGAGCGCTGTGGAAACGCGGCGTCACACCCGGGGACCGCGTGGTCACCGTGCTTGGCCAGAGCCCGGAAACGGCGGCGATGATGCTCGCGGTACTGCGTTGTGGCGCGG
>JAUILW010000567.1 GCA_030432795.1 Gammaproteobacteria bacterium | reverse complement strand
GCGCGGACTATAGCGGCTCGAACGGCGGCTGACGATTGGCAGGAATCTGCACATCCACGTTGCGCTGTGGTTTGCAGATATCAGCTGTTTGAAATCAGCCGGTTACCGGTTTGACGAGGTCCAGGATGGTTTGTGTGTGCCGGTAGAACACCAACTCGCTCGCATCGGGCAGCTCCACGAGCTGCGCGTTTTCGCTGATGGCGACTACGGCCGCCGCCCGGGCTTTGCGGTGGTTGCGATCGTGCTCACCCACCACGAAGGTCACCGGGCGGCAGAGCCTGGCCGCCAGGCTTTCCGGTGTGAATCGCTCGCCCACCGCAAGGTCGGACAGGAAGCCCTGATAGCCCTTTGCGGTGGTGGCCTTCGAGCCGTGCTCGATGGCCGCCCGAACATCCCTTCGCTCCAGCAACGCCTGATCGTGCGGATCATGAAAGTGGGTACGCAGGAACCGGTCGGCCCCATAGCGCTGCAGGAAGCTGAGCCGTACCTTCAACACAAAACGCGCCAGCGTCGGGTTGTGTACGGATGCATACATCATGAGGCGCAACAGTGGATTCAACTGCGCGTACGTTTCGTCGTCCATCGGTAGCGGTGGGCATACCGACACGACGCGCTCCACACGGTCGGGTTGGGTCGCCATCAGATAGAACGCGGTTGCATTGCCCATCACACGGGCGAGCACGGGTACGCGCGCGATGCCGAGTTCATCGAGCAACGCGAAGACATCCTCGGCAACCTGCCGTAATGGCATGTTCGTACCGGGCGGCAGTGGCTGCGTCCTGCCGTAGCTCGGCCGCAGCGGAGCGATGATCTTCAACCCGCGTTTGGTCAACATCTCGACGTCTGCGGCTGTCCATCCATCGCCGCAGATCTCGTCGTGCAGATATAGCACGGGTTCGCCATCCTCTGCGCCAAAGACCGCGTAGTCCAGCAACCTGCCGTCTGCGAGTTGCAGCAATGCCCTGTCGCGCGCCCTGGGGTAGACATTCGCCGCATCCGGTGGGGTAGGCGCGACATCGTCGCCAAAGGAGATTACGCCGAGGCCGACGATCAGATGCACCAGCTCCGGCAGGCTCGATATGCCGGTTTTTGAATAGATAGCGCGGATCTGCGATCGCACGGTGGCGATTGACGTGCGCCTGGATTCCGAAACCCGTTCCACGTTCCAACCGCGGCTCAGCAAGCGGGCAACCTCTGACTCGCTGGTGGTGAGGCCAAACGCGTCCTGCAGCAGCGTGCCGACGGCGGGCGTCCAGGCTACGGGGGAGGCACACAGCCGAAGACCATCCGCATTTCGCTGGACAGTCAGCAATAGACGCTCCGGCAGGTCACTGCGTTCGGCCAGGATTGCTCGCACAGGAGTGGCGGAGCCAGCCGGCAAGCGCTCCGAGAGCGCGCGGCGCACCTCGCTGCGCGCGAACGCATCGAAGGGCAGCGCGTCCAGGTGTAGACACTGCCGTTCGCCGAACTCCTGTTGGGCAGCGAGATTGGCGATGCGGACATCTCCGGTTTCGGCAAGCTCCAGCACCGGCGTTGCGCGTGTGACGTCGGCATCCGGGGATTGACGCTCCAGCAGATCGAACGCCATGTTCAGATGCCCTTCCAGTCGTGCATCTTCACGGGACGGTTGGGTGATCATCTGGTGAGCGACCTGCTCCACCCAGTGGCGGACTGTCGCATCCAGTTGTGCCGGATCCAGAGTCGTTGCGTAGATGCTCTGTATCAGGTCTTGCTCTTTCTCCACTTCGGGTACCGGGACGTTGCGCCGTATCGGTACATCCTAGCGGTCCTGGAATAGTGTGTCAGTTGCCCACCCTCGTTGGTTTTTTCCTGAATATTCTCAATTCTGGTGACGTTATCGCGTGGGTTCTTCGGTGCTGCGGGCGGCACCAAGGTCGCAGGTGGGAATAACTACAACACGTTATCCACTTCGGCTAGCATTGGCCGATGTCTACATCATCAACTCCTCTGCCGCGGCGCACGCTGTTCTTCTACGGCCTGTCGGACATGCCGATCCAGATGGCGGCCATCCCGGTTGCTGCGTTCCTGCCGAACTTCTACAACCAGGACCTCGGTGTCAGCCTGCAGGCGGTAGGCCTGGTCTGGCTGCTCACCCGCCTGTTCGATGCGGTGTCCGATCCGATCATCGGTTGGCTGAGCGACCACACGGACACCCGTTGGGGACGGCGACGCGTGTGGATGGCAGCATCTGTGCCGATCTTCATGCTGGCCGTGTACAAGCTGTTCATGCCGAGCGAGCCGGTCACCGAGTACTACCTGCTGGGTTGGCTGGTGGTTTTCTGGACCGGGTGGACGATGCTGTTCATTCCTTACTATGCCTGGGCGGCGGAGCTTTCATCGGACTACAACGAGCGCACGCTGATCGCAGGATGGCGCGCGTGGCTCGGTATGGCGGCCAACGTAACCAGCAAGCTGGTGCCGGTCATTGCGCTGGCGTTTTTCGCCTACGAGGGCACGCGCGAGACGCTGTTTCTTATTGGCACGATGACGCTGATCATGTTGCCGATCGCTGTGGGGCTGACGATATTCAATGTGCCGGAGTCCAAGCACT
>JAUILW010000566.1 GCA_030432795.1 Gammaproteobacteria bacterium | reverse complement strand
CAGGGTGGGGACATACAGGACCAGGTGCAGTTTCAGATGCTGCTGGCGATGACCGAGTTTGGCATGAACGTGCAGGAGGCCGTGGAGGCGCCGCATTTCTGGAGCTATCAGATGCGCGACAGCTTCGGCGACCATCGCGCTGTGCCTGGGCGTATACTACTGCGCGACGACTTGCCGGCCTGGACCAGAACGCGTCTCAAGGCCATGGGCTACGAAATAAACACACGGGCGCTCACGTCCGGACCGATTAATGCAATCTACTTCGATCAGTCGACCGGTGTGATGCAGGGGGGAAGCAGCAATTTTGGCGAAGACTACGGCATTGCCTGGTAGCGGGCGTTCGCATGCTTCGGTGAAGTTTTTAGTTTTGGGGGTAGTGCTACTCGCAAGCACTGTTGTGCACGCTGGCATCGAAGTAGCCAGTGGCGCTGCTGGGCGCAGCCTGGTTGATGTCCCAGAAGGCAAGGCGGCCCTCATCACAAGCATCGGTGGACGCAAGGCTTCCGCAAACGGCGTCATCGCGCGCATGGCGATCAAAGACTTTGCGCGCGCTGAAGCGCTTGCCTCGTCGACGCTGCAGAGGATCGATGTACAGGTGGATGTGCGTTTTGATCGCATTCCGGGCCTCGTGCGTCTGACGCGCAAGGGTGACCTCACAGACAAGGCTCAGAGCGCGGATCTGCTCGAACTCATCGCCCAGCTCAAAGCCAGCGGTCTGTTCGAGTACGTTGAACCGGACTGGCAAGTGCATGCGTTGCAGGAGCCCAACGACTCGGCGTACCAGGACGGCACCCTCTGGGGCTTACGCAATACCGGTCAATCCGGCGGTACTGCGGGCATTGATATCAACCCAGTGCCTGCGTGGGCTACGACTACGGGTGCAGACGATGTAGTGGTGGGCGTGATCGACAGCGGCATACGCTACACACACCAGGATCTGGCCGCGAATATGTGGGTCAACCCTGGCGAGGTGGCGGGAAACGGTGTAGACGATGACAGCAACGGCTACATCGATGACGTCTTCGGAATCAATGCCATCGACGGTAGCGGCGATCCTGCAGACGACAACAATCACGGCACCCATGTGGCGGGTACCATCGCCGCCACGGGTTTCAATGGCAGCGAGCACGTAGGGGTTGCCTATAACACACGCCTGATGGCGTTGAAGTTTCTCGACGCACAAGGCAGCGGCAGCACATCGGACGCCATCCGCTGCATCGAGTACGCCATCGCTCATGGCGCTGACGTGCTGAACAACAGTTGGGGCGGTGGCGGCTTCAGCCAGGCGCTGGCTGATGCCATTGAAGCTGCCAACCAGGCCGGTATTCTGTTTCTCGCGGCCGCGGGCAACAGCACCTCCGACAACGATTCCACGCCGTCTTATCCATCCAACTACGAAAGTGCCAACGTCATTGCCGTTGCGGCGATTGACCGCACGGGGGCCCTGGCCGACTTCTCGAGCTACGGTGCGAGTACTGTGGATATTGCTGCACCGGGCGTGGCGATCTACTCCAGCACTGCAACATCTGACACCAGCTACGCCTCGTTCAACGGTACCAGCATGGCTACGCCACACGTAGCAGGCGTCGCGGCATTGCTGCGCAGCGCCTATCCGGGTGCTGGCGTCACAGAGTTGCGTAACCGTTTGCTCATCAGCGCCACGCCGCTGACTTCTCTGGCTGGACGGGTGGCTACCGGCGGTATGGTGAACGCAGGAGCGGCCATGTCGCTCAGCGCAGATGGCGTGCTCGAGATTGCAGCTTCGGCACCGCCCATTGAGGTGGGCGAGGAGGCGGCGGTAGCCGTCGCGGTCACGGATCTCTTCGCGGTTACCGACGCCACCGTCACGGGTAACTTCAATGGCGGTGCGTCCAGGCAGTTTCTCGACGATGGTGCTTCCCCGGATCAGGCTGCCGGCGACGGTGTGTACACCGCCGCATTGCTCGCGCCATCCACAGGTAACAGTGTGACGTTCAACGTTTCCGTCACAGCGCCAGGCAAACAATCAGCGGCTCGGGCTTTCCAACTGCCGCTGATTTCACCTCCGCCAAATGATGATTTCGAAGACCGTATCGTTTTGTCGTCAGATTCCACCAGTACCCTGGGCACCAACGAACTCGCATCGCGGCAGAGCGGTGAACCCACGAACCCTTCCGTGGCCGGTGGTCGCACGGTGTGGTGGCAGTGGACGGCGTCCAATCAGGCGGGGGATGTGACCATCTCCACCGCCGGCAGCGATTTTGATACGACGCTGGCCGTGTATCAGGGAACATCCCTTGCCAACCTCACACTGGTCGACGCCAACGACGATTCCGGCGGATTGCAGAGTGCGGTGACGTTTCCTGCGCAGGCCGGCCAGGTCTACCAGGTGCAGGTGGATGGCTACTCTGGCAGAACGGGTAACATTCAGCTCAACTACCCGGCAGCGAGCGGCGGACCCGTCATCACGGAGCAGCCTACGGACCAGACGGTGCTGGTGGGCGGAACGTTTTCGCTGAGCATAGCGGTTACAGGAACCGCGCCGCTTACCTATCAGTGGATTCGTACCGATCAGGGGGATGCGGCAATACCTGGCG
>JAUILW010000565.1 GCA_030432795.1 Gammaproteobacteria bacterium | reverse complement strand
GGTGTCGTTACCGGCCTGGCCTGGACCGCACTCGGCGGCGCCACCCTGCCCGTTGAGGCGACAAAGGTGCACAACAACGGCGCATCATTGAAGCTCACCGGTCAACTCGGCTCGGTAATGCAGGAATCCGCCAACATCGCCCACAGCTACGTGCGTGGCAATGCGACGCGCCACGGCGTGGCTGAGGACTACTTCGAAAACGCCGCCATACATCTGCACGTACCTGCGGGCGCGACGCCAAAAGACGGCCCAAGCGCTGGGGTGACCATGGCAACCGCCCTACTGTCCCTCGCACTCGGTCGCAAGATGCGCTCAGGTTTCGCCATGACTGGCGAATTGACGCTCACGGGTCAAGTCTATCCGGTGGGCGGAATTCGTGAGAAGCTGCTTGCCGCGAAACGTCAGGGGATCAAAAACGTCGTGTTGCCAGCAGACAACCAGCGGGATGTGCAGGACGTGCCAGCGCACATAACCGCCGGGCTGAACATCACCTTTGTGAAGCACTTCGACGAGGTTGCTAAGCTCGTACTCTAGTGCCCGGCACTAGCACGAGCAGCGCCCGCCACCATGCCGGACTTGCCCGACGGTCACGCGATTGCCTCCATGGCGCTCACGGTGCTGGCACTGTGGGCTTTCACCCGTCCGTATATCCCATTGGAGTTTTCGAGCCTCGGGCTTCTGGCCATACTCGCTCTTGGTGCTGCGTTGTTTCCCTATCCAGGCCTGGAGCCGGTCAGCTTCTTTGCGGGCTTCGGCCACGAAGCGCTGATCGCGGTATGTGCTTTGATGGTGCTCGGCCAGGGCCTGGTCAAAACCGGCGCTCTCGAACCCGTGGGGCGAGTACTCGCTAAATCCTGGAACTCGGCTCCGTTTCTGTCGCTGTTGGCGACCCTTTTCGTCGGCGCTCTGCTCTCAGCCTTCGTCAACAACACACCGATCGTGGTGCTGCTGCTGCCGATCCTCGTGAGTGTTTGCATTCGCACCAACCGGTCGCCTGCCGGCATCCTCATGCCGATGGGCTTCGCCACCCTGGTAGGCGGCATGGCCACGACCATCGGCACCTCCACCAACCTGCTCGTGGTCAGCGTTGCGGCAGACCTGGGCCTGCCGCGCATCGGCATGTTCGACTTCGCCGCACCGGCGGCCGTCGGTGCCGGAGTTGCCATCCTTTACCTGTGGCTCATCGCCCCGCGCCTGCTGCCGCCTCGGGAAATTGGCTTCTCCAGCGCTTCGCCCAGGCTTTTTGAAGCGCGCCTGCAGATCCGTGCCGACTCACCGGCAATCGGTAAGAAGCTCGGAGACGCCATCGCCATGACCGATGGCGAGATGAAGGTGGTGCGCATCCGCCGCGGCGGCACGTTCATCCTGCCGCTGCCGGATGTGGAGTTGCGTGCCGGCGACCGGCTGCGGGTACGCGACACACCCGTGCGCCTGAAGGCTTTCGAAGACGCATTAAAAGCGGACCTCTACTCCGGCGAAACTCGGGTGGACGAGGAGCACCCCCTTCAGGCAGACAGTCAGATGCTGGCCGAGATCGCCGTGGTGCAAGGCTCCACCCTGGACCGCGCCAATCTCTCCTTCACCCGCTTTCTCGACCGCTATCAGCTCGTCGTGCTGGCCCTGCACCGGGCGGGCAAAGATATCTGGCGCGCCAGCGAGGAGATTCAGGACGTCATCCTGCAGAACGGCGATGTGCTGCTCGTACAGGGACGCCGGGAGCAGATCGCATCACTGCGCGAGAACAGCGAATTTCTGGTGCTCGACGGCGGTGTGGAGCTACCCACCACCAGCCGCGCGCCTCTGGCGCTGGGCATTCTCATGACGGTTATCGTCGTCGCAGCACTCGGCATCATTCCCATCGCCATCGCCGCTCTCGCCGGCGGTTTCCTGCTCCTGGTCACCCGCTGCCTGCCGCTGATCGACGCCATGCGGGCAATCTCCACCTCCGTGTACTTTGTTGTGGTGGCAAGCCTGGCGCTCGGCCATGCGCTCATCACAACCGGTGCGACCGATTACATCACCGAGGTGTTCCTGGCGCTGACCGCTGGCGCCGGGCCGAGCGTCGTGCTCGGCGCACTGATGATGCTGCTTGCGGTGCTGACCAACGTCGTTTCCAACAACGCCGCCGCCGTGATCGGCACCCCCATCGCTGTGGGCATCGCGCAACAGCTCAATCTGCCCACGGAACCTTTCGTGCTCGCGGTTCTCTTCGGGGCAAACATGAGCTTCGCCACACCCATGGCGTACCAGACCAACCTGCTGGTGATGAACGCTGGAAACTACACCTTTTCGGAGTTCTTGAAAGTTGGCGTGCCGCTGACGCTGCTGATGTGGGTGACGCTCACCTGGACGCTATCGGCGATGTACTTCTAGCGACACGCGCAACCAGCAGATCAACGCTCAGGAAGGACAGCCACTCACAGCGCCAGGGAGCCATGCACGGTCGCCGTATGGCAAACGCCGTTGTCGACGATCCCTTCCGGGCCAGCAGCGATGTATTCTTCGTAGCCCAGATGGCTACCGGAGCTGATGCAATCGGGTGCGTCCTGACACCAGTGACCGACGCCGATAAAGCGTGGCTCGAC
>JAUILW010000564.1 GCA_030432795.1 Gammaproteobacteria bacterium | reverse complement strand
GCGGATGGGTGTCGGATTGGCCTTTGATCTGCACGATTTCCACCACCGGCTCGTTGCGCGTGCGTGCCTGCGCGTACGCAGCATCCAGCGGTTCACCGGTGTAGCTCACGGCGCTGAACATCTCGCCATTGCTGCCGTTGGCGTTGTGCGGGATGGCCAGCCCATCGATGCCGGCGCTGCGCTGCGCGTCCATCCACCGCCATAGATCTTCGGGGTTGCTCGACTCCGCGGCGCTGAACGGTGCCTGCGGTGCACGATCCGAACGGAATATGACATTGCGGTGCAGATTGGCGGAGGCATTACCCCGCGCGGTGAATTCGTAGGCGACAAACGTGGTGAACGTACCCGGATCGTTGTGGCGCTCTGCGGCGGCGACGATATCCGCCCACGCATCACGGGAAACGCCCGCGTAGCTCGCCGCGTCACCTTCGCCGCGCAGCAGGTGCCCGACCACTTCCCTGAAGGCCTGGATGCGCGATGCTTCGTCGTCCACGCCCCGCACGAGTTCGGCCATGGGGTGATCGCTAAGCGGCGAATCCGGCATCGCCATGGCGCGCATGGCGCCGAGATATACCGCGTGATCGGTGACGCCGTAGAAATCCAGCGGCTGGCGCAGCTGCATATCGAAACCTGCTGGATGCCGCATCGCGCCGCCTTTGGCGAAGCGATAGGCGTCGTCCGGGGATGCGGAGGTGCCGAAGATGAAGGCGTCGAAGGAGTACATCGTGTGTACGTGCAGGTCGCCAAAGAGTGCCTGGCGCGTGTGCGGCGCTGTTGGTTCGGTGGCGGTAACGGCTGCTGCGGTGGCTGCCGCCGCTGGCGGCTCTTGCGCCGGTTGGCAGGCGGCAAGGCCGCCGCACAGGCTCGCGAACACAAACACAGCGATTAGCCGGCGCAAACGCCGGCTGATCTGTGGGCGGAGCGCAACACGTACTTTCATAGCCTTCCCAAACCGATGTGACAGCGCAGCCTACCCAAAAATGCTGCGGTCCGTCATGCGCGCTTCCAGATCGATACCCCGCCGGGCGAGCGCTCGACGCCGCAACGGGTAGTACGCCAGGGATAGCACAGTCCAGATGCCCAATACCCAGATGACGCCCGCTTCGAGATCCTGCGCCAGAAAGACCATGCCGATCACGCTTGCGCCTTGAGATAACGCAAACAGTGTCCACAGATAGCCGCGTTTCATGTGGAACGCCGACGCGGCGAACCGCTCCGGGTAGGCGTCAGGGATCTGCATGACAGCCCAGTACACGAACAGTGCCGGCAGGTTCGCAGCGATGGTTGCAGCTCTGGCGATGTCGCCGATCTGCATGTCCAGCAGAAGCGGTGCGGTGCCGACCACCAGCATGATGCTGAGGATGAGCCAAGGCGCGCCGTGGCGGTTGATGCGGCCAAACCACTCCGGAAGCAAGCCATCCCAGCTCGCCAGCATGAAGGTACGTGGCAGCTGCATGAACTGCGCATTGATGGTGGTGACGATGGCGAGCCCGGCGCCGAACACCAGGAAGTAGGTCATCGCCCAGCCCGGCAGAAAGGTGCGCCCAGCCACGGTCAACGGCTGATCGATCATCTCCTGCCATGGCAGCGTGCCGACGCTCGCCAGGGCCACGAGCGCATACAGGGCGGCGACGAGCACCGTCGCCAGGGTCATGACACGGGGGATCGTGCGTGCGGGCTCATGCATCTCACCGCTCAGCCCGACGATCATGTAGGCACCGCTGGTGGCGAACTTGAGCAGGAAAACCGCCGTAACAAAGCCCACCACGCCTTTCGGAAACGCGGGTGACAACAACGTCATATCCAGTTGGGGAACCGCGAAACCCGCGTAGACTGCCAGCGCCGAGACCAACAACAGGACGAGCAGCATCTGCAGGCGCGCGGCCAGATGCAGACCGACCAGGTTGCCCGCAAAGAGCAGCACCACCACGAGAATGCCCCACTGATTGGCGCTCAGCAGCGGAAACAGCGGTTGCAGATACAGCCCAAAGGAACTGCCATACAGCGCGAATGACATGCTCGCCAGCAGCGTCAGCATGAGCACGATGGAGCCCATCCAACCGCCGCCAAGGCGGGAGCACCAGGCGTAGTAGGCTCCCACCGCCGGCAGCACGGAACCCGCCATCATGATGAGCGCGGTGACAATGAGCACCAGCACCGCGGAGGCAAGGTATGCAAGCACCACCGATGGGCCCGTCATGCCGATGGCGACCCCAGTCAGGGCAACTACGCCGGCACCGATGATCTGGCCTACCGCAATGAAAAACACATCGCGAAAAGACAGCACGCGATTCAGCTGCAACGGGTTGCCCCCATCAACGTCTGATCTTCCCGCTAGAAGGGAGAATCGGGAAACTGAATCTTCACCGGATCGCCGCGCAGCGTACTGGCCAGATGCACGAAGAAGCTGCCCACACCCGCTGCACCCTGCATGTAGCCGGTTTGCGTCTGGATGAACTCGGGCTGGGTACGATGCTCAGCCTGCGGCCATGCCCTGCCTGCCTCGCCACCTTCGCTGCGCCGGATGAGCTCCGCAGCCACGCGCTGGGCCAGCTCCAGATACCGCGTGTCCCCCGTGTGCCGGTACA
>JAUILW010000563.1 GCA_030432795.1 Gammaproteobacteria bacterium | reverse complement strand
ACCTTGAGAAACACCATGACGATACCGGTGTCCTGGCAGATGGGCCGCTTGCCCAGCGCGCACATCCGCGAGTTGACGAGCACCTGATTGAGCGCCGCCTTGGCGGCAGGCGACTCCTCCGCCTCCCAGGCTTTCACCATGGCGCGCAGAAAGTCGGTGGGGTGATAGTAGGAAATGAACTGCAGGGCATCGGCGACGCTCTGGATCAGATCGTCCTGGCGAATGACGGTCATGAAATGGCTCTCTTCTCGCTGGGGTTCAGACGCCGCATGATACTCGATTGGGCTACACTGTCGGTCCCTTCACGCAGCCGAGCTTCAGCCGAACCATGCCGCGACTGACCGCCCTAGCGACCCTGCTTCTGCTCACCGCCTGCGGTGCCGAACGCGCCGACACGGGCGGCGGGCTCTCCGGCGACGATGTGCTGATCGTCGACACGCACATCGACGTGCCCTACCGCCTGCACAAGCGCGCCGCAAACGTCGGTGAAGCGACGGACCACGGCGACTTCGACTACCCGCGGGCGCGGGCCGGCGGTCTGGATGCCGCCTTCATGTCCATCTACATTCCGGCGGCGGTAGACGAGGCCGGAGAAGGCCTGGCTTTGGCGGATACTCTGATCGAATCCGTGGAAGCCCTGGCAACCGATCACCCGGAGAAATTCGTCGTCGCCACCTGCCCGAGCGATGTACTGGAGGCGCGCAAGCGCGGTCTCATCGCCCTGCCCATGGGCATGGAGAACGGCGGCCCCATCGGCGGCGACCTCGATGTGCTCGAAGGCCTGTTCGACAAGGGCATACGCTACGTGACCCTGGCGCACAGCAAATCCAACAGCCTGTCCGACTCGTCCTATGACGACAACAAAGCGTGGGGCGGCCTGTCGGAAGACGGCCGCGCTGTGGTGCGCCGTATGAACCGCCTCGGCATGATGGTGGACGTATCGCACCTGTCTGACGATGCGTTCTGGCATGTCTTGCGGGAGACCACCAGCCCGGTGATCGCGTCCCACTCCTCCCTGCGCCATTTCACGCCGGGCTGGGAGCGGAACATGAGCGACGAGATGGTCGAAGAAGTAGGTGCCCGCGGCGGCGTGGTGCAGATCAACTTCGGCTCCGGGTTCCTCACACAGACCGCACGCGCCTGGGGTGAAAAAGCACAGGCGGATACGGTGGCATTCATGCAGAGCCAACACCTGGCGCTGGACAGCCCGCAGTTGGCGACCTTCCGAGACCGCTACCGCGAAGACCACCCCTACCCCTACGCCACCATGGACGACGTGCTCGACCACATTGATCGCGCAGTGCGCCTGGCGACGATCAACGGCGTCGGAATCGGCAGCGACTACGACGGCGTCGGCGATTCGCTGCCCACCGGACTCAAAGATGTGCGCGACTATCCCAACCTGATTCAGGGGCTGCGCGAGCGCGGCTACTCGTCCCGCGCCATACGCAACATCATGGGCGACAACGTGCTGCGGGTGTGGCGCGCCAACTATCTCGCAGGCATCCGCCACGGCACGAGGCCGCAATGTCGTCTGTAGCCGCGCTTGTCGGCGCAATCGTTCTAAGCGGCGCCGCCGCCACGACCCTGCCTGAGGCGCGCCATGCCTTTCACTTCGTGGTGCTCGGTGACAGCCAGTTTCACGACCCGGCAGGATTCAACCGCCTGATAGACGACGTGCGTAGCCTGCGCCCGGCGTTCGTGCTGCAAGTGGGCGACATGATTACCGGTTACACCGACAGCGCCGACACCTACCGCGGGGAGTGGCAACGTTACAAGCGGCAGATCGCACCGCTGGGCAGCGTGCAGTTCATTCCCGTGCCCGGCAACCACGATCTGTACGGCGCCAACAAAGTACCCGCAACCGCGGCACTGGCCATTTACGAAGATGAGTGGGGCCCCGCTTACCGGGCATTCTCCTATGAGAACGCGCTGTTCCTGGTGCTCAACACGGACGCACCGGACGCCGAGGCACGTATAGACAGCCGCCAGTGGCAGTGGCTTGAATCCACACTGCGGAAAAACAAGGCCGCACACAAGTTCGCCTTCATGCACCGTCCACCGTCGAGCCTCGACAACGCCAAGGCGCTACATACCCTGTTCGTGGAGCACGGCGTATCGCATGTCTTCTACGGGCACCACCACCACTACCACTACACTGAGCGTGACGGTGTGCGCTACGTGATGACCAACGCCGCTGCGAACTCCGGCACCGACTGGCCGCAAGTGGGTAGCTTCGATCACCTGCTGCAGGTGGCGGTGCACGATGAGGAGGTGAGCATCGCGGTGATCAAGGCGGACAGCATCGTGCGCACCGACAGCGTGACGCCTGAGGACAACTACCAACTCTTCTCCATCATTCGCCAGTTGGCGCCGAAACGCATCGACGCCGTCAGCCGCAGCGAGCACAGCTGGATGACGACCCTTACGTTGTCCAATCCTGCGAGCCGCAATATCACGGTGTATACCGAATGCAGTTCGCCGGATCATCGATGGCGCGTCTCCCCTGCGCGGATACCCGCCCTCACCCTTGCGGCGCGGGAAAAGCAGCAGATCCAGCTGGAGTGGTCCTACGCCGAAGGACGCGTAC
>JAUILW010000562.1 GCA_030432795.1 Gammaproteobacteria bacterium | reverse complement strand
CACGTAGGCGGCGACCTCGGATACACCCTGGTCGCCCAGTGCAGCACCCCAGGGCGCCATCACGGCCTGGCGACCGTTGAGTATGGTGGCCTTGACCGCGTTGAAGTCATCGCCCCAGATCCACTCCTCATCCGTGAGATCCGGGAAGCCGAAGCTGCCCGTGGCGCCGATGCCGTGGCAGGTGGCGCAGTTGTTGAGAAAGAGTCTTCGACCAACCTGCATAGCGCTGCGGTCGGCGATGAGCTCGGCTTCGGACAGCGCTCCGAGACGGTCATAGAGCGGCGCGAAGCGTTCCTCATGGGCGGCGATCTCGGCATCGTGCTGCCCCTGCGAACTCCAGTCACCCACACCTTCGACGTTGCCGAGTCCGGGGTAGTAGACGAGGTAGATGGCGGCGAAGACGATGGTGATCACAAACCCCCACACCCACCACATGGGCAGCGGGCTGTCGAGTTCCTCAATGCCGTCCCAGCTGTGGCCGGTGGTCTTTTCCTCGCCGCCGGTGGTGCGGTTGGCGAACAGCAGCCACAGCATCGCAACCAGGCTTACGACCGTGCCGATGATCACGAACCATGACCAGGCGCTACTCATCATTGCTGCTCTCCTTCCTGGTTGTGCCGGCCTCGCTGAACTCATCCAGCGGGATACGACCGCGTGCCTCGAAGCGTGCCTTGTTGCCAGGCCAGTAGACCCACACCACGAGCGCCGTAAAGGCGATCACCACGCAGATCAGCGAAAACCCCATGGTGCTCATTGGTCACCTCCGTAGCCCTGCATGTCGCGGCCGAGTGACTGCAGATAGGCGATCAGCGCTTCGCTCTCTGCAACCCCTTCAACCGCCGAGCTCGCCCCTGCAATGTCTTCATCGGTATAGGGAACACCGAGCGTGCGCAGGGTGCGCATCTTGGCTGCGGTGTCAGCACCGTCCAACGTGTTGTCGAAGAGCCACGGGTAGGCCGGCATGTTCGATACCGGCACCACGCTGCGTGGATCTGCCAGGTGCGCGCGGTGCCAGTCGTCGCTGTAGCGGCCACCCACCCGGGCGAGGTCCGGGCCAGTGCGCTTGGAACCCCACAGGAACGGGCGCTCGTAGACGTCCTCGCCCGCCACGGAGTAATGGCCGTAGCGCTGCGACTCACTGCGCAGTGTGCGCACCATCTGCGTGTGGCAGCCCACGCAGCCTTCGCGGATGTAGATGTCACGGCCTTCCAGCTCTACCGCCGAATAGGGCTTGAGGTTCGGTACCGGCTTGGTGCCGGCCTGGTCGAAGATCAGCGGAAAGATCTCGACAACGCCGCCGATGCTCACGGCAATCAGCGTAAAAGCGATCAACAGCCCAACGCGTTTTTCGATGGTTGCGTGCTTCATGTCAGGCCTCCACCGGTCGGTTGATGAGCGGCGTCGCGGGCGCCTCGGCTTCGTCGCGGGTCTTACCTTTCGCGGTCTGGATGACGTTGTACGCCATGATCAGCATGCCGACGAAGAAGATGGCACCGCCGATGAAACGTGCGTAGTAGCCGGGATAGCTGGCTTCCACGACCTCGGCGAAGCTGTAGGTCAGCGTGCCGTCGATGGAGGTTGCTCGCCACATGAGACCCTGCAGCAGGCCGTTGACCCACATTGAGGCGATGTAGATAACGGTACCGATGGTGGACAACCAGAAGTGCAGGTTGATCAGCTTGACGCTGTACATCTCACCCGCCTTGCGGCCGAACATGATCGGCAGCAGGTGGTACATGGAGCCGATGCTCACCATCGCCACCCAACCGAGTGCCCCCGAGTGCACGTGACCGATGGTCCAGTCGGTGTTGTGTGACAGGGCGTTGATGGTCTTGATGGACATCATCGGCCCTTCGAACGTGGACATGCCGTAGAAGGAGATCGATACGATGAGGAACTTGATGATCGGGTCGGTACGCAGTTTGTCCCAGGCACCAGACAGGGTCATGATGCCGTTGATCATGCCGCCCCAGGATGGTGCCAGCAGCACCAGCGACATCACCATGCCAAGGCTCTGCGCCCAGTCCGGCAATGATGTGTAGTGCAGGTGGTGGGGGCCGGCCCATACGTAGATGGCGATCAGCGCCCAGAAGTGCACGATGGACAACCGGTAGGAATATACCGGTCGACCCGCCTGTTTCGGTACGAAGTAGTACATGATGCCGAGGAACCCGGCCGTGAGGAAAAAGCCCACCGCGTTGTGCCCGTACCACCACTGCATCATGGCGTCCATGGCGCCGGCGTACGCTGAGTAGCTCTTGAACATACTCACAGGCAGGGCAAGGCTGTTGAAGATGTGCAGAACTGCAACGCCGATGATCAGCGCGCCGAAGAACCAGTTGGCCACGTAGATGTGTTCGACCTTACGCTTGCCGATGGTTCCGAAAAACACGATACCGAACGCCACCCACACCACGGCGATGAGGATGTCGATGGGCCACTCGAGCTCCGCGTACTCTTTTGAAGTGGTGATACCGAGCGGCAGCGTGATGGCGGCGAGCACGATGACCGTCTGCCAGCCGTAGAACACGAACCACGCGAGCTTCGAGGAGATCAACGGCACCTGGCAGGTGCGCTGCACGGCGTAGAATG
>JAUILW010000561.1 GCA_030432795.1 Gammaproteobacteria bacterium | reverse complement strand
GTCGCCACATCGAAGCAGACGCTGCGGCAATCAGCACCGCGCAGGCTAAAACCCTGAGTCCCGCCTGGGCCGTGAAATTTCCGGCGGCAAACCGCGCCCGTTCGCAACCGCTGCTGGCGGGTGGTTCCGTTTTCGTCGGCAGCCACGATGGCGGCGTGCACGCATTCGATCAGAGCAGCGGTTGCCACCACTGGACTTTCAACGCCTCGGGTGAGGTGCGCACGGGCTTCAGCCTGCATCGCGGGCGCGCCACGCTGTTCTTCGGCGATGTCCTGGGCAATGTCTACGCCGTCGATGCTCGCACCGGTGCGTTGCTCTGGCGACAGCGTGCAGACGAGCACCCGAACGCGACCATAACGGGCTCTCCAACGCTCCATGGGGAGACGTTGTATGTGCCTGTGTCAGCCCTCGAGGTCAGTCTGGCCGCAGATCCAGCGTACCGTTGCTGCACTTTTCGCGGATCCGTCGTTGCCTACGACGCTGCCGACGGCAGCGTACGCTGGAAGACCTATACCATCGATGAACCCGCAAAACCCACCTACCGCAACCGGGCGGGTACGCAGATGATGGGGCCAAGCGGTGCGGTGATCTGGAACGCGCCGGCGATCGACGCCGCACGGGGCCAGCTCTACGTGGGCACCGGCGAAAACATGTCGTCGCCCGCAACAGATACCAGCGACGCGATCATGGCCATAGGCCTCGACAAAGGTGAAGTGCGCTGGGTGTTCCAGGCCACCGACAACGACGCCTGGAACGTCGCCTGCGACACCGAAGACGACCACAGCTGCCCGCCAGAGGACGGGCCTGACTTCGACTTCGGAGCCGCTGCCATGCTGGTATCTACCAGCGCAGGAGACCTCGTCATCGCCGGGCAGAAATCCGGTTGGGTGCATGCGCTGGACCCGCAAACCGGACGCGCCGTGTGGCAGACACAGGTCGGTCGTGGGGGCATCCAGGGCGGCATCCATTTCGGTCTCGCCGCCGATGGCGAGCGGGTATACGTACCCATCAGCGACATGGAAGACGGCCGCACCTACGACTTCCCTGCGAGGCCCGGACTGCATGCGTTGGACGCCGCCACGGGCAAGGCCATGTGGTCTGTTGCCGCGGACCAAGGGTTGTGCGGTGAAAACACGTTCTGCCATCCCGGCATCTCTCAAGCAGTGACGGTGGCTGGCGACGTGGTTCTGGCCGGCGCCATGGACGGGCGCCTGCGCGCGTACGACAAGCGCACCGGCGCGCTGCTCTACAAACTCGACACCACGCAGTCGTTTAACACCACCAATGGCGAATTCACACAGGGGGGCTCCTTTGGCGGCGCTGCCGGGCCCGTAGTGCTCGACGGCAGGGTGTTCGTCAGCTCAGGCTACGGCATCTACGGGCACATGGCCGGTAACCTGCTGCTGGTGCTGACGCCGCGGGCTCCTTAGATGCTGTCCAGCAGCTCGAACACCCCCTCCTCTTCGAGCACACGCATGCCGAGCCGCTGGTCGGATACACCGGCCTGCAGCCGATAGTCGAACGACAGGCGTGTCTGCGATTCCTCCGCTTCAAAGTATCGAAAGTCGATGCGCTCGGTCCGCGCCAGCGGCTCGCTGAGTTCGATCAGGTGCGAAGAGACGAGAAACAGGCAGCGTTCAGCCTGCGCAAATCTGCGCAGCACGGCCAGCGATGCGTCATAGGCGTCTTTGACGTTCGTACCTTTGAATGGCTCGTCCATCAAAGCGACGGTGGTCACACCGTCGGCGATTGACTGGGCCACTGTTTTCACCCGTAGCGCCTCGGCACGAAAATAGCTCACGCCATCCTGCAGGTCGTCCGCCATGGAGATGCAGGTGATCAGTCGCTGCACGGGCACGAAGCACAACGCCTGCGCACATACCCCCATACCGAGATGGGCCATGTACACCGCGGTGGCTACCGCCCGCAGATACGTCGTCTTGCCCGCCATGTTGGGGCCGGTAAGGAAGATCACCCGACGCTCGGCATCCACCTCGCAGCCGTTGCCTACTGCGTCCACCACCAGTGGATGTTTCAATCCCTGCGCAGTTACCGAGGGCGCGCCGTCGGCGATTGTCGGCATCACGAAGCCGCAATCGTCGGTGGTATCGGCGAGTGAGACCATCGCATCGAACTCGTACACAAGCTCGAGCACGCGCATGAGCGTGCGCTTATCCGTCAATCGCAGGTGCTGATCGGCCCGCAGCTTCTGCCAGTACCACTTGGGGGCAGCACTGCCGGCGAGTGCTGCGATGCTCTGCCGGGAAAGGAGGCTTTCGAGTTCGCCGATCAGGGGTGCTAAAGCGCCCAGCTGCGCCTCGGGCAGCTTCGAAAGATCTGAAGCGAAACGCTGTAGGTTCGCCACAAGCCTATGGGTCAACTGCACACCACGGGCGATCTTCGAAAAGAAATGCTCATCATTGGTCCAGAATGCAAACGCAGCGAAGGTGAACTCGATGCGGCCAGTTTGGCGGAGCGTGGGCAGAACCGCGGTGAGGTAGCGCTCGACGTTCTGCGCAAGGTAGGCCGAAGGTAAGCCCGAAAACCGCTGGCGATGGGCGCTGATGCAACGTAACGCTATCTGTGTAGCAT
>JAUILW010000560.1 GCA_030432795.1 Gammaproteobacteria bacterium | reverse complement strand
TCGGGCGCCATGAACTTACGCGTGCCGTAGATGCTCGCGTCCGCACCGTCGATGTTGACGTTGTCGTTGTCGCAGATGAGCACGTCCGCGGTTTGCGGGTGCAGGAAGATGTTGCCGAAGTTGATGTCCTGGTAGCAGAAACCCGCCGAATGCAGTTCGAGGAAGCACTGAGCAATGTGCTCGCACGCCAGTAGCCGCTGCTGCAGATCCAGCTCCAGCCGTTGTGGCGGCGGCGCTATCAGGTCGCGCATGCCAGCGTAGGCCGCATTGCGCAACGGCATGAGATAGCCAAAGCTGCGCTGCCCTTCGATGTCCACAAGGTCGAGCGGCCAGAGAAACCGGCTATCCGGCGCACCCCGCTTCACCGCGCTCGACAAACGCGCAAACAGACCGGTGTCGAGGTCTATGTAGTAGTCGTGGTACCACTTCAGGGCGAACTCACCACCGCCCATGCGCGCCAGATACACAGCGCCCTGACCGCCGGCGCCGAGAACCGCGCCAACCTCACCCTCGCGACGACCGTTTCTGGTGCGAAAGCGGGTACCCGGCTTCAGCGCTTCATCGGGACTGGCCAAGACTCACCCTCCGCCCCGCCGTGCAGCACACCCACGGTTCGCCTGATCGGCGCACTTCCATTCTCCTCACATTGACTGCTGCGGTTTAGGCGTATTCGGCTAACGAATCGGGTCAGTTCGCTCAGGACGCCGCCCCGGCCGGCCAGGAGCACCTGCCGGGGCACGCGCGGCTAGACAGCTGGCTTGACGGTCTGCACCACCGGTTGGCTGAGGCACGAGGCGGCAAGCTGATGATTGCCATCCAGACGCGCGCGCAAACCGGCGGATGCCGCTGCCAGCTCAGCACCCGGCAACTGCTCCTCGGTGAGGGCACCGGAGTGGCACATGCCCACCGCCGACCAGTAGTCAGCGACGGTGCACTCCTGCAACCAGCCGCCAAAACACAGCACCGCGCCGTGCTCGTAGTACACGCCGTTGTGCTCGCAAGCGGCTTGCGCCGTGGTTGCGGCACAGGCTATGAGGACAGCGGCAGCACCGGTTCTGGCCAGGCGGCCGAGGCTGGAATGGAGTTTTTTCGAAAGGGACGAACGGTTTCGCTTCATGGCGTGGCTCCTGATCTGGCTGTTACGCCCGCTACTTGTGAGGGGCTTTCCGGAACCCGCGCGTTCGCAGGTTCCAGAAACCTCAGTGCAGGAACGGTGCCATCTCCACGCAAATGCCGCGCGAGCTGGCATATCTTCATGATTTATCTGACGTTTCAGGAAATCAGGCGACGCCGGAGAGCGTTCCACGGCAGGCAGTATCGTTGGCAGAAGAACAACATAGACAACGATCTGTTTGCTGAGGGGCAACGTCTCAGAACATGCGACCAACGAGCTCATCGAACTCCCAGAAAGCACGTAGAGACTGCAGCCTGCCGTCCTCATCTACCCGGTAGACCATCACCAGTTCGCAGCGCGACACCGAACCATCGGCAGAGCGCGTTGTGATGGTGCCGACGTTTGCACACTCACTGCCGCAGGCGAACGACTCCCGAACATGGAAACGCACGTCGCCGGGGGCGATGACGTTGTCGTAGAAAGCCGTGATCGCGGCCAGGCCTGCGTGCCCCTCGCCCCTTGGATCGAGTGGTGAGATTCCCACCGGATCCTCCACCACCCCATCCTCGCGCCACAGACCAAGCCAAGCCGCGCGATCTTTGCTCTCGATGGCTCGTATCGAACGGATGGACGCAAGCCTCGCCGGATGCGGCGGACGCTGTTCGAGGAAGGCTATGGACATATCGAGCTCCTGTTTGCAGCGCCAGCCGCGGCGGCGGCGCCCTAAGTGCGAACATCGCAGCAGCGGCGAAGTGTGCCAATATAGGCCTTTCGCGCAACAGCAACATAAGGAGCAGAACATGAGCGAAGCATCTGCCGGCGAGGCAGTCCTGGTAGAACGTCGCGGACGGGTGATGGTGATCACGCTGAACCGACCCGAGGCGATGAACGCCATCAACGGCGCCCTGTCCCACGGCCTGATGGCGGCCATCCGCGAGCTCGACGAAGACGACACGCTCACGGCCGGCGTGATTACCGGCGCCGGCCGAGCCTTCTGCTCCGGCATGGACCTCAAGGCCTTTGCCGCCGGTGAGGACATCGGCCCGCTCACCACCTTCGTGCGCGAAGGCAGCCAGAAGCCGCTGATCGCCGCCATCGAAGGCTATGCCCTTGCCGGCGGTTGCGAGATCGCGCTGACCTGCGATCTCCTGGTGGCATCGAAAGGCTCGAAGATCGGCATCCGCGAGGTCAAGGTCGGCCTGTTCGCAGCAGCCGGTGGCGTGTTCCGCTTGCCGGCACGCGTGGGTTTTGCCCGTGCCATGGAGATGGCCATCACCGGTGAGCCGATTACCGCGGAACAGGCCATGGACTGCGGCATGCTGAGCGAGCTCACCGAAGCTGGCGGAGCGCTCGAGGCCGCCATCGGCTGGGCTGAGCGCATCGCCGAGAACGCACCACTCGCGGTTGCCGCGTCGAAGACGCTGGTCCGCGCTGCTGCGCTCGGTTACGACGAGGAAGAACTGTGGAAGATGCAGGAGCCTT
>JAUILW010000559.1 GCA_030432795.1 Gammaproteobacteria bacterium | reverse complement strand
GGGCAGCCTGCACGCCCACGACGCCGAGCAGGCATTGGAGTATGCCCGCGACACCTACATCCGCCGCGGCGAAGGGGTGAGCATCTGGGTGGTGGAGTCGAAGCACATCCACGCCTCTCAGGAGTCGGACGCGCAGGCCTTCTACGATCCAATGGACGACAAGCCTTACCGGCACGCAACGTACTACACGATGCCGGAAGGCGTGGACAACATGTAGGTGGCGGGCGTGAGCGATATCGGTCTGTATGCACGCCGCCTCGGCGACGATGCGCTGATTCTCGGCCAGCGGCTGTGCCAGTGGTGCTCCAACGCGCCGGTGCTGGAGGAGGATCTGGCTCTGGCCAACACGGCACTGGACTACCTTGGCCGGGCGCGCCTGCTGCTCAGCTACGCCGGCAGCTTCAGTGGCAAGACAGAAGACGAGCTGGCGTTTCTGCGCGGCGAGCGGGAGTTCGAAAATCTGCTCCTCGTGGAACTGCCCAACGGCGACTTTGCTTTCAGCATGGCGCGGCAGTACCTGCTGGATGTGTTCGAACGCGGTTTCTTCGCCGCGCTTGCGGCGTCCGCTGACGAGCAGCTCGCGGCGATTGCGGGCAAAGCAGGCAAAGAGGTGAGCTACCACGTGCGGCGCAGTGGTGAGTGGTTGCGTCGTCTTGGTCTGGGCACCGAAGAAAGCAATGCCAGAACGCAGGTGGCGCTCGATGAGTTGTGGGGTTACACGGCGGAGCTCTTTGAGATGGATCCGCTCGAGGAGCGCCTGGTGGCAGCAGGTGTAGCGGTGGACAGACGCACACTCGAAGCCGACTGGCGTGCTGAGGTTACACGCGCGATTACTGAAGCCAGCTTACAGGTTCCGGAGACCGCCTGGTCTGTGCGTGGCGGCCGCGAAGGCGTGCACACGGAGTATCTTGGGCACATCTTGAGCGAGCTGCAGTACCTGCAGCGTGCCCACCCAGGGCTGTCGTGGTAGCCCACGACGCCATCGAGCTGGTGCCTCAGGCGCGGGTGGACATGCGCCGACGGCGCTCCGCGTCGCCGTGCGCCAACCTGTTCGACGTGCTCGACGCCGTGCGCGATCCGGAGATCCCCGTGCTCAGCATCTGGGATCTCGGCATTCTTCAGGACGTGTCCCGACAGGACGATGTGGTGGTGGTGACCATTACGCCCACCTACTCGGGTTGCCCCGCCATGCAGCAGATCGAGACCGACATCATCGATGCGCTGCACCAGGCAGGGGAGACGCAGGTGCTGGTGGAAACGCAGCTGGCGCCCGCCTGGAGCTCGGACTGGATGGACGCGGATGCACGGCGCCGTCTGCGCGAGTACGGCATCGCACCGCTCGATGACCTGCGCTGCCCCCAGTGTGGCAGCGAGAACGTGGAGCGGGTGAGCGAGTTTGGCTCTACCGCGTGCAAAGCGCTCTATCGGTGCCTCTCCTGTCTCGAACCTTTCGATCAGTTCAAGCGGATATAGAAGATGTTTCACAACCTGACGATCGCCGCCACGCACGCCGAAGCCAACGATACGCTCTACGTGGAGCTCGATGTGCCGGAGGCGTTGCGCGAGGACTTTGCCTTTCAGCAGGGCCAGTATCTGACGTTCTCGGCCAGCATCGATGGGGAGGAGGTGCGCCGTTCGTACTCCATCTGCAGCGCCGTGGGTGAGCCGCTGGCAGTGGCCATCAAACGCATAGAGGGTGGTGCGTTTTCACAGTATGCACATGCGCACTTCGCACCCGGCGCGCAGGCGCAGGTGCTGCCGCCGGAAGGACAATTCACCTCAAGCCTGGATCCGGAGCAGGAGAGGGACTATCTCTGCATTGCCGCCGGCAGCGGCATCACGCCGATCATCTCCATCGTCAAGACGGTGCTGGCCACGGAACCCGCAAGCCGCGTGACGCTGCTGTACGGCAATCGGCGCTCGGGCAACATCATCTTCCGCGACCAGCTCCTGTGGCTGAAGAACGCCTACATGACCCGCTTCCAGTGGATCAACATCTTCAGCGGCGAAACCCAGGATGCGCCGGTGTTGAACGGACGCATCGACAACCGCAAAGGCGGCGAGCTGAACCGCTGCCTCATCGACATCGGCGGCTACGATGAGTTTTTCCTCTGTGGTCCGGAAGCGATGATCTCGGAGGTGGCGCGCGGCCTGCGCAGTCAAGGCATCGATGAGGCACGCATTCACTACGAACTCTTCTTCGCCTCTGCGGAAGATGCGCGCAAGGCCATCGAGAAGCATGAGGAACGCGCGCGGCAGTACGCGGGGCTCACCACCGAGGTGCGGGTGCGCGCCAGCGGCCGTGAAGTGGCGTTCGAGCTCACAGCCGATGGCGAAAACATCCTCGACGGTGCCATCGATGCCGGCCTCGACCTACCGTACTCCTGCAAAGGAGGCGTGTGCGCCACCTGCAAGGCACGGGTACTCGAAGGCGAGGTGGATATGGATCTGAACCACGCGCTTTCCGCAGAAGAGGTGGCCGCCGGCTACGTGCTCACCTGCCAGGCACATCCCATCAGCAACCGTGTGGTGGTGGACTTCAACGTCACCTGACGAAAATCGATTCGATGAAAGGGGAAATCATGAAGGTAGAGAGCTATCT
>JAUILW010000558.1 GCA_030432795.1 Gammaproteobacteria bacterium | reverse complement strand
GGGCTGAGGCCATGCTGGCGACAGAAGTCGCGCACTTCGATGGCCCCCAGTTCCGAGTGGTCGCCGCCGCGGCCTTTGGCGATGTCGTGAAAGAGCCCGGCGATGTACAGAAGCTCGATCTTGGGTAGCTTCTTCACACAGTGGGATGCAACCGGGTACAGCTCCTCTGCTGAGCGGTAAAAGAAGCGGCGCATATTGCGGATTACCTGGATGGTGTGTGCGTCCACCGTGTAGATGTGAAACAGGTCATGCTGCATCTGGCCGATCACCCGCCCGAAGTCGGGTATGTAGCGGCCCAGCACGCCGTATCTGCGCATGCGGGTAAGGGTCGATACCAGCATGTGCGGCGATTTCAGCAGGTTGATGAACTGCGCGTTTATCTGCTTGTTTTTCCGGAAGTCGTCGTCGATGACGTCGAGGCTGTCGCGGATGGCGCGGATGGTATCTGCCCGCACGCCGGCGATGTCGCGGCGGTTGGCCATGACCACGAACAGATCCATCAGCGTTTCCGGTTCCTTGCGAAAGATGGCGGGGTCGATGGCCTCGATGTAGTCGCCGCGCAGCTGGAAGCGGGTTGTCAGCGGCTGGATGGTGTCGGCGCGCTCGTTGAAGATCTGCTCTTCGAAGTGCTGCAACAGGATGTCGTTCACTTCCCGCAGGTAGGTCACATGCCGGTAGTAGGTGTGCATGAAGCGCTCCACCCCCAGACGCGCCTCCGTGTCTGCGTAGCCGAGCCGGCGGGCGAGCTCACGCTGATGCTCGAACTGCAGCCGGTCCTCTTTGCGCCCGGCCAGAAGATGCAGGCCGAAGCGCACCCACCACAGGAAACGTCGCCCCTCGACGAGCCAGGTCATCTCCTGGGCGGTGAGTGCGCCGAGGGTGACGAGTGCGGCTGGATCGGCGGTGCCGAAGTGGCGAAGACACACCCACATGGCCGTGTGGTAGTCGCGCAAACCGCCAGGCGAAGACTTTACGTTCGGCTCGAGACCGTAGTCGACGTTGTCGTAACGGGCGTGGCGTTTGCTCTGCTCATCTCGCTTGGCGCGAAAAAACTCAGCGCTGCGCCAGACCTTGCGCGACTGCAGCGCCTTGACGAGCTGCTCGGTGAGGGCAGCGTCCCCGCACAGCCAGCGGTGTTCGAGCAGGGCGGTGGTCACCGTGATGTCGGCGGCGGCAACGTCCCGGCACTCTTTTGGGGTGCGTACAGCATGGCCGATCTCGATGTTCAGATCGTAGAGATCCCGCAGAAACGCTTCGATCGCGGCTTTGTGCTTGCGCGGCGACTTGCCGAGGATCAGCAGGTCGATATCCGAGCCGGGATGCAGCTCTTCGCGCCCGTAGCCGCCGACGGCGAAGAGGGCCATTGCACGGACTCCGGCGAAGTGTTTCTCCCAGAAGCTGCGCACGATTTCGTCCAGCACGGCGGTATGGTCAGCGACCAGCTCAGAGACGTCATCCCGCGCCCAGTAGCGCTGGGCGAGTTCGTCGGTGTGGGTCTGCAGCCGTTTGCGCGCTTCGGCGACGGTGAGGTCGGTCACACGCGGCCTGGCAGCTCGGTTTCTTCGGCACGCGCGGTGAACACCTCGCACCCTGCGTCGGTGACCATGATGGTGTGCTCCCACTGTGCCGACAGCTTGCGATCCTTGGTCACCGCGGTCCACTGATCGGCGAGGATGCGCAGGTGACGCCGCCCCTGGTTGATCATCGGCTCGACGGTAAACGTCATCCCCGCTTCCAGCTTCATGCCGGTGCCGGGTCGGCCGTAGTGCACCACCTGAGGTGCATCGTGAAACACGGTGCCGATGCCGTGGCCGCAGAATTCCTGCACCACACTGTAGTGGTTGGCTTTGGCGTGCCGCTCGATGGCGTGCCCGATGTCGCCGAGGTGGGCGCCGGCGCGTACCGCTTCGAGGCCTCGGTACAGGCACTCCTGCGTGACGCGCACCAGGCGTTCGGCGTGGCTGCTGACCTTGCCAACGCAGAACATCTTGCTGGTGTCGCCGTGGTACCCATCTTTGATAACCGTAATGTCGATGTTGACGATGTCGCCTGACTTCAACGCCTTCTTGTCCGTAGGGATGCCGTGGCAGATGACATGATTGACCGACGTGCAGATGGATTTGGGGAAGGGCGGGGTATGCGGACCGTTGCTGTAGTTCAGTGGCGCCGGAATGCAGCCGAGCTCGACGGTGATGTAGTCGTGGCACAGGCGGTCGAGCTGTTCCGTCGTCACGCCGGGCACGACGTGCGGCGTGATCATGTCCAAAACGCTCGCGGCGGCACGGCCGGCGGCGCGCATCTTCTGGACAGCTTCTTCAGTTTCTGCTCGAGCGACCATGGAGTTAATAGGTTTTTCGGAAAAGCCGTCTATGGTATAAAGCGCGCCGCCTCGGGGCAATCCGGCCTCGAGGGAACGAAAAATACTCACGTCGTTCGTCACGTTGACCACGGGTGCCCTGCAATCGCCACAAGCGGCTGCGGGTCTGGCAACGGGAGCGGCGGAGGCTCAACCCGGAGACAAATCCATGAGCGTAAGCATGCAGGACATGCTGGCGGCCGGCGTGCATTTCGGCCACCAGACCCGATTCTGGAACCCCAAGATGGCACC
>JAUILW010000557.1 GCA_030432795.1 Gammaproteobacteria bacterium | reverse complement strand
GACAAGCGGGCCGCCAAACTGGCAGTGATCGGCCGGCGGGAAGTACCGCCGCCTGACGTGCAGCTGCTTTTGCTGCTCAGCCTGATCAAAGGTGATGCAGCCGACCGGGCAGTGCAGAAGAGCGTCGAACTCGGCGCAAGCGGTATCAGAATTCTCACCAGCGCGCGATCGAACGTGCAACACACAAACAAACGGCTGGAGCATCTGCGCCGCGTGGCCATATCAGCGTCGGAGCAGTGCGGCCAGAATCACGTTCCTGACGTGGTGGCTTGTACGAGCCTCGACCAGGCGCTGGCTATTACAGATCGGCTGCAGGTACTTTGCCTGCAACCCGGCCATACACCCCTGCCCAACGAGCTGCCCCGATGCGACACGCTACTGGCAATCGGCCCGGAGGGTGGGTGGACTGAGAGTGAACTGCACACATTCGAAGCTGTCGGTGCCGAGCGCTTCAGCCTGGGTGACCTCATACTGCGCGCCGAAACCGCACCTCTCGCCGGCCTGGCCGCAATTCGCTCCGCATGGGGATGGCGCTGACAGGACGCCATACGAAGGCTCAAAGAATCTGTTTGACCTGCTCTTCGAGATACCGGAAATCGGCGATGAGCGCCTCTTCCGTGCCAACCACTACGCGCATCGCCACCGCAGCATGGGCCACCGCAGCGTGCGCATCGCCCTCACCGGCTGCGCCCAACTCCTGTTCGCCGACGCGCACTAGTCGCGGCAGACCTGCAGCAGCGACCGCGTAGAAGGCAGACCCCTCCCACGCTCCGGTTTTCTTCAGTACCACCATGGCGCGGTGCGGAGCGTTAGGATGCTGCCCAGTGACAACGGCCTCATAGTCAACAACGACAACGCTTTCACCCCGCCAGCCGAGCACGCCAATGCACCACGGGGGAACGCCCGCGAGATGTTTTGAGCGGCGCCACGGCAACACTTCTGCAACGCAGGCATTGGGAATGAGCAAGGTCTGCTCATGCAATGGCACCAGAATGCAGGTGACCTCTGCCGCGTCGCTGGTTTCAGCCGCGTGAGCACTCATACGTTGACGCGCCCTACCAGCTCTTCGATCGCGCCGAGCAGTTCGTTCTCCTGGAACGGTTTGCCGAGAAACCGGTCTACGCCAAGCTCCTTGGCGTGTTCGGTGTGCTTACTGCCCGTGCGCGAGCTGATCATGATGATGGGTAGTCGCGCCAGCGCATCATCGTGCCGCACCTGCCGGGCCACTTCGAAGCCGTCCATGCGCGGCATCTCGATGTCCAGGAGCATCACGTCGGGGCGCCGCTCCTGCAGCAACGCCACCGCCTCGACCCCATCCTTGGCGACAATCACATCCATACCCTGCCGCTCCAACAACCGTGCCGTCACCTTGCGCACCGTCACGGAGTCGTCCACAACCATCACGCATGGGTTCGGACGAGTGAGCTCGGCATGTCCTGCCGCAGCAACGATCCCTTCGCGCCCGACCGCACGGATCAACGCCAGCAGGTCAAGAATGACCACAACGCTGCCGTCACCGAGGATGGTGGCGCCGGAGATCCCACCTACGCCGGCGAACTGGGGGCCGAGGCTCTTCACCACGATCTCGCGGCTACCTTGCACGGTGTCTACATGTACCGCGATCGCCTGATCTCCGGCACGCACAAGAACTACGGGAACGTTAGCGCTGCCCTGTACCCCGGTGTAGTTTCGGCCAATGAAGTGGCCGAGATAACGCACCCGGTACGCGACGCCGGCGTACTCGAACGTCTTGTCAGCCGATTTATAGAGGGTATCCAGGTGCTCCGGGTCCAGCAGAACGATGCCCTCGATAGTGTTCAACGGGATAGCGTAGTGGTCATCGCCAACCCCCACCATCAATGCCCGATTCACGCTCACCGTAAACGGTACGCGCACGGTGAATCGCGTGCCATTGCCCGGTGTGGATGAGATCGACACGCTCCCACCGAGCTGCTTAACCTCGCTGTTGACGACGTCGAGGCCAACACCGCGACCGGAAATCTGCGTGACCGACTTTGCCGTGCTGAAGCCCGGCGCGAGAACGTACTCGAGTACCTCCTCGTCGCTGAGCTCTGCCTGGGGATGCAAAAGACCTTTCTCGGCAGCCTTGCTGCGCACGGCTTCCACATCGATACCAGCACCGTCATCGGCGATCTCAATGACGATGTCGCCGCCCTCACGGGACAGCCGCAGATCAATCCTGCCGATGGGCGATTTGCCGAAGTTACGCCGCACCTCACCCGCCTCGATGCCATGGTCTACGGCGTTGCGCAGCATGTGCTCCAGAGGCGGAATCATTCGCTCAAGCAGATTCCTGTCGAGCTCGCCCTCAGCGTTGTACGCGTGAAACTCTACGGTCTTACCCAACTCAACGCCGATCTGACGCACGATCCGCCGCAACCGAGGAAGCAGGCGACTGAATGGCACCATGCGCGTGCGCATCAACCCTTCCTGCAACTCCGTGTTCACCCGCGCCTGCTGCAGAAGCAGCGTCTCGGACTCCCGGGCCTTGAATAGCAGCGTGTCTTTCAGATCCAGCATGTCTGACGCGCTTTCCGAAAGCGCTCGGGTCAGTTGCTGAAGCTTGGAGTAGCGGTCCATCTCGAGCGG
>JAUILW010000033.1 GCA_030432795.1 Gammaproteobacteria bacterium | reverse complement strand
CAACTACCCATCCGGAGCTCGATCTCGGCACCTTCCAAGCTGCGCAGCTCGACGTGGATGGTATCGGCGTGTCGGATCGCAGCCTTCCAGACGGCGGGCGGGTGCTCGATTTCGAGGCGGACATCCTTTTTCAGAGCACGCGGGTGGGAAAAATTCACCTCGGTGTCAGCACGGCAGGCTACACATCGCTCATGCATACCACCTGGTTGCTCATGGGAGTGCTCGCTGCGGTAACCCTCGCATCGGTCATGGCCATGCTGTATGCGCTTGGCGGCCTGCTTGCGCGACCGCTGCGTACCCTGGCGAGATCGATGGCGCTTTTTGCCGATGGCGACTGGGATCACAGGCCATCGTCGGTGCGCAACGATGAGGTTGGCGAGCTGTACGACGCCTTCAATCGCATGGCGGACGCCGTGCAAAGCCACCTGGAGCTAGATGTTGAAGACACTGCGGACTCGGCGATGCCACCGGTGCCCGAACTCACAAGGACCTTCACGGGAGGATCCGAAGACACCGTAGTTCTCACCTCAGAACCCCGCTGATGCGCAAGCCGCTGGCACTCTTGCTGCTCACCGTCCTGCTCTTCGGGTGTGCGCTGAAGGTTCAGGAGCCGCTGCGGGAAGTGGGTCGTACCGAGCATTTTCGTCTGTTGCGTATCGGCGAGCCGATGCGCGTCATGGACGTGTCACACCGGCTGGCTGGCAGCAGTGCGCAAGCGATGACGATTGCCCGCGCGAACGGGCTTGATCCCCAGTCGCAGCTCAACGTGGGCGATGTGATAACGCAACCGTTGTTGCCCATAAACACTGCATACGTCTCGCCTGACGGCGTGCGGCAGGTGCAGGTGCTGTGCTATCACCGCTTCTCCGAACGTCGCTCGGCCGATCCAATGGTCGTGTCGCGGGATGCCTTCGAGGCGCAGATGCGCTACCTGCGCGACCACGGATTTCGCGTGGTGCGTCTTTCGGACTTCGAGGCGATGAGGAATCGTCGCTTACCGGTGCCAGAACGCGCCGTGGTGCTGACCTTCGACGATGGTTACCGCTCGGTCGCGGACATCGCCGCGCCAATCCTTGCACGCTACGGATACCCGGCAACGTTGTTCGTCTACCCGCAGTTCATCGGCGGTGGTCACGCGTTGTCCTGGCGGCAGCTTCGTGCGCTCGTGGCGACGGGGCGCTTTGACGTGCAGTCCCATTCGTACAGTCACGCCAGCCTGGTGCCGGCGGCGGGCGAGCAGCCTGAAGCGTACAGGCAGCGGATCCAGCGGGAAGTGATCGCCGCTGGTGCGGTGTTGGAGAAGCATCTTGGGACAAAGCCACGCTACTTCGCGTATCCCTATGGCGAGGTAACGCGGCCAGTCGTCGAAGCGCTCGAAGCGGCTGGCTATGGACTTGGGCTGACGGTTGCTCGTGGCGGCAGCCCGGTCTTCGGATCGCCCTATCTCATCCGGCGGTCGATGATTTATGGCGGTGATGATCTCGATACGTTTGCTCGCCGGTTGCAGACGTTGCGTGCTGCTTCTGCCTGGTGAAGTGGCTGATCGTAGTGTTGGCATGTTTCCATGGCGGATGTGCCCTGCAGCCCACAACACAGAACACCCAACGGGGTGATGCCGCGTTCGTGCAGCGCCAGTTGGCGATTGCACAGGCAGCGGAAGGAGCGGGCGATCTGCGCGCGGCTATCGCTGCCTGGCGTGCGGTGGCGCTGCTCGACGACGGCGATCATCCACAGGCGCAGATCCGCCGCCTGGAGGAACGGCGTCGGCAATGGATGGTTGATCTGCTAAGCCGGTCCGGTGGCGACGCGCAAGGCGGACTGCAACTGTTGCTTCTCGACGATGCGCATCCCACTGCACTGCGCTGGCTGGAACAGCACGACGAGAGGCAGTACCTTTCGCCGCTGGTGTTTTCTGATCGGCCGGAAGCACCAACGACGCACGCCGCTCCGATGGAACAGTCAGTGCACCAACCCGACGATGCTTCGGATCGCGCAGCGCAGGCCGAGGCGTTGTATCAGCGTGGCAGGCTCGCGGCTGCGAGCGATCTTCGGCTTGCATTGGAGCTGTATGAGCAGGCTTTGACGGTACAGCCTGAGCATGCCGAAGCGACCCGCGCTCTGCAGCAGACGCAACGCATGCTGCGTAACCTCGAAGCGATCCGGGCAGTTCAGTGACGTGGGCTGCTCCGCTAACCGTCCTGATCGGCGCTGAGTGCTTCGAGTTTGCTCTGCAGTTCCAACGCCCGGGCCTTGTACAGGCGCGCGTTGGTGTGCTGCGGGTCGATGTCGAGCACCGCGTCGGCGTGATGGATGGTGGCGCCCAGGTCCTGACGCGAGAATGCCGACACCGCCTGTTGATAGTGAAACTCCGCAACCCGGCGCTCGATGGCTTGAATGCGCGCGGTGGCTGCTGGGTCGTCAGAAGTCTGTCGGGCTTGCTGGACAAGGTCGAGGGCAGACTCGAACTCACCGGCTTCGGCTGCCGCTTCCGCACGCGTCAGCAGATCGGGCCTGACCTCCTCATCGCGCTGGTCGGCTGTTGCGTCCGTCGGCGCGGTCTCCACCTCCTCCTTTGGCGGTTCGGCAACGTCGGTAGGCGCTTCGGTGATCTCTTTCGCAGGTTCGGAATCGTCTGGCGCAACCGACTCGGCTTGCGCTCTATCCCGCGCGGCGATGGCTGCCTCGGTCTGTGGAATGCGAATCGATTGTCCGACAATGACCTGCGCGGGTTTGCTAATACCGTTGTAGCGAGCGAGTGCGTGAAACGCCAGCGCATCACCCAGGTAGGCTCTCGCAAGGCTCGACAGGGTCTCCCCTCTGGCGAGTTTCACGTTGAAATGCTCTGCTGGGAAGTACTCGTTAATCGGTGTGTCAATCTGCGCCAGCAGATTGCGCGCCATGCGGCTGTCGGGCACCTCTCGGATATAGCTTTGCAGGTGCAGTCGCGCGCCTGCGGCATCACCTTCCTGCAGAAGCGCGATGGCCGTGCGCAGAGCCTCTGCCGGAGGCAGGTTGATTTCGGGCTCTGCCACAACTTCTTCGGTGGGCGTCTCGGGTGGTGTGGGCTCCGGCTCCGGCGACGGAGCCGATTGACAACCCCACAGGAGAACCGAAACGCCGAGCAGCGCAACCGCTGCGTAGAGCTGGTGCATGGTGTCTGTTCGTTCTGCTTTCGAGTGCCGAGTTTCCCGACATTCTTAGAAAGTGGCAAGGGCTGTTCGTTAGCGTGTGAACGATTGTTAGGATCGCGCTGGCGCTGTGTGGATGTGGCAGACGTTGTGCCGCCTGGTGTTGGCTGCAAGCCAACCAATGTCTGTGTTTCTTCGGTGCGGCTCAGGAGAAACACGAATAACTTCAACAGGTTGCGCTCTCCAAGGCAGGCTTGCTGCAGCTGGCACCATTTCTGCTTGGTTTACACGCACGGTGGTCGGGGTACCGATCGTAGGGTACGGGTGTTGCGGACGATCTTCGCGGATTCACCCATGGGACAGGAGCGTGATGATGAACGAGTGCGCTACTGATCGCCTCACGCACGGCGCCTGGAGCGACCGGGGCTGTCGCCGGGAGAACGAAGACAGCGTCTTGCTCGACCCGGATGCCAGCCTGTTCGTGGTGGCCGATGGTGTTGGCGGCGAGGAGCGCGGGCAGGTAGCGAGCCGGCTCGTGTGTGAGACCTTGCGTCATTCTGTGCAACGTCACCGGCCGCTGAAGGTGGCAGTGCGTGACGCGCATGCCGCGGTATGTCTGCTCGCAGAGCGGCGTGGTTGGCGGCGCATGGCATCCACGGTAGCGGCGGTGCATTTTGACGGGCATCGGTATGACCTTGCCTGGGTCGGCGACAGCCGTGTTTATCTTTGGGATGGTCAGCTCAAACTGCTTACCAGGGACCACTCCTACGTTCAGAACCTGGTGGACTCCAGCAAGCTCGCGTTCGGCGACGCCGATGTGCATCCGGGAAGTCACCTCATCACTCAGGCCTTAGGTGCCAACCAGCCACGATTGCGCGTGGGTACCAACGCCGGCGTATTGACGGCTGGAGAATGCCTGCTGATCTGCAGCGACGGCGTGTCTGGCCCGATCGACCCTCGAGCATTGCAGGCAGCGCTTGCCTCACCCCAGCCAGCGGAGGATGTCGCCAAAGGGCTGATCCGCTCTGCCGTGCGCTCGGGCGGTCAGGACAATGCGAGCTGCATCGTCGTGCGCGGCTACGGTGAGCTGGCGGAGAGCACTGCCGCTCTGCCGGTGGTTTATCAACGCTTTGATGGTGAGCGGTGGGTCGCGGAGGCCGGTGATGCAGATGACCCGCAGAGTGTGACCATGCGCCTGCCCCCGGGCATGGTGCCCGCTCCGAAGCGGCGTTTCTGGTGGCTGCTTGCCGGCATAGGGCTGTTCGGCGCGGTGTGCGTTGCCCTCATCGGCTGATTTGCTCGGCTGTTGACCCGCTGTGCGCAGTAATTGCGCCTACTGTGTTGAGGGCGCCCTGCGCCGAGGCCATATGGAGGCCTGATGCTGATCCGTTCGCTGCGCCGCTGGGTACAGCGTAGTGCCGTTGTGGTGCTGGCTGTCGCGACGCTGTGCGGTTGCACCGGTTTGGGTACTACGCCCTACGAGCGGCCGGACGCTGCCACGCCGCAGCAGTTCAAGAATACGGCCTCTTCTGCGAAGGCTGCGATCGTGCCGGGCTGGTGGAAGGGCTTCCAGGATGCCTACCTCAATACCCTGATCGAGCGGAGCATCGACGGAAACCTCGATCTGCGCATCGCTGTGGCGCGGGTCGAAGAAGCGGGTGCCGCCATCGGTCAGGCCCAGGCGGCTCGATTACCGCGACTTACGGCCAGTGGCAATGTCACCCGGAGCGGGCAGCGTAACCCGTTCACCGATCAGTTCGAAAGCGACAGTGCCTACGGCGCGGATACCCAGCTTGCCTGGGAGCTGGACACCTGGGGCAAGCTGAAAAAGGGGGTGAACGCCCGCCGCGCGGCCTACCGGGCCGGTGAGGCCGACTGGCGGGCCGCCTATCTCGCGACGGTGTCGCAGGTGGCATCGGCGTACTTCCTCGTGCGCCAGCTCGACGAGCAGATGGAAATCCAGCGCCGCGCCCTGAACACGGCCAGCTCGATACTGGACATCTACCAGCAGCAGCACACCGAAGGACTCGTGGCCAACACCGAGGTGTTGCGCCAGGAAGCGGAGCTCACCAGCATCCGCCGCGGGCTGCTCGATCTGCAGCGCCAGCGGGATGTCGGCGAGCTTGCGCTTGCCACCCTGCTCGGCGTGCCGGCAGCGGACCTCGACGTGCCAGAAGCGCCTCTCACGAAGAGCGTGCAGGATCTTGCCATCCCGGAAGGTCTTCCGGCGGACCTGCTGCGGCGGCGGCCGGACATCGTTGCCGCAGAGTATCGCGTGCTCGAAGCCCACGAGCTCGTGGGGCAGGCACAGCTGGCGAGGTTGCCCTCCATCAGCCTCACGGGCAACACCCGCGGCGGCGGCAACCTGGCGAGCGCCTCGCTGTCGTCGTTCATCAAGTCGTTCACGTTTGGAATCGGTCCGTCGGTCAATCTGCCGATATTCGACCCCAGCGTGCAGACACGTATCCGATCGAGCAAAGCCAGCACCAAAACCCGCGAAGAGGAATACCGCAGGACGGTATTGCTGGCATTCGAAGAGGTGGAGCGGGCGCTGATCAATATCAGCAGCCGTCGTGCGCAAAAGGCCGAGCTCGAACGGGAAGTGACCAATCTGCGCACGGTTGCCCAACAGACGCAGCGCCAGCTTCAGGTTGGTCTGGTATCGCAGCTCGAGGTGCTGGAGTCGGAGCGACGGCTGCTGGCCAGCAATCAATCGTTGCTGGACATTCATCAGCGCCTCCTCGCCGATACCGTGACCCTGTACAAGGCCATGGGCGGCGGCTGGGATGATGTGATCGTCTCCGCGGAGGCCTTGTAATGGAATCCGTGCCGGTGGAGTCACTCCGCCCGACCTTTGCGGGCGCCAACGACGAGATACCGCTCGATCGTCCGCTGGTTGCCATTGGTTGTGCGGAGCCCCCGTTCGCTGGCTACGCCGACGCTTTGCGTTCACAACTTTGTGAACGGCACGCGCGCATCATCCGCGAGCGAGATGGCCTGTACCTCATCGCCCTGGATGGCGCGTCGGCGACCCTGGTGAACGGCCAGGCTGTGGCGCGCGGAGGCGAGGTGCTGAGCCTCGGAGACGTCGTGCAGTTCGGCGAATCGCTCACCTTCGAGGTGGCGGCATCCGATGCGCCGCCCACGACGCAGCCGTTTACCGGTGCGAACAACAGTCTGCTCAAACTGCTACTGCTGCCGAAGTCGGCGCAGGGACCGGCAGCGCCCATCGCGGTGAGCGAGTTTCCTTTTCTTGTGGCGAAAAACGATGGGCACTTCGCGAGCTACGAGCAGGAGTGCAAAGAGGCGTTCAGTTTCCTTTCCAGACGACATGCGCACGTGTTTCGACAGGGTGATGCACTGTTCGTCGAAGACCTCGGCAGCACCAACGGCACGCGTCTCAACGGCGAGCTGATCGGCAAATCTGCGACGCGCATCGAAAGCGGTGATGAACTCACCTTCGGCCATCCAGCCTTCGCCTTTGAAGCCGTGGTCATCGATGGCGGCAGGGACGATGCGCAGGAAGATCCGGAGGGCACGGTACTGATCTCCTCAGCGGGTTCGTTTCTCGATATCTACTGCGAGACCGGCAGCGATGAGCCTGCGGACGGCGCTGACATTGAGAAAGCGAGGGTGTCTGCGACGCAGGACGGGACATCGGCCGGTCAGCTGGCGGGTCAGCTCCGTGATGGTGCGGCCAGACTGGCGGCGGATGCCCGCCGGCGATGGTTGGACCTGCCGCTCGGTCGGCAGACGCGCACCGGTCTGGCGTATGCCGGTTTGCTCCTGGTGCTCGCCTTCGGCGTGCTGATGTTCCTGCGAGACGACCGTTTGCAGCAGGCGCAGGCGCATCTGGATGCTGGACGAGAGGAGCAGGCCCTGGCGCTGGCGGCGAGCTACGCATCGGAGTACCCGGAGGATGCGCAAGGTATCCGCATACTGGATGCGGCCTATGAGCAGTTTCTGCTGCCCGGTTGGATCGACGCCATCGATGCGCAAGATAGTGAAGCGGCGGGTGCGGTGTTGCACCGCGCACTGGTGATCGCGCCGCAACAGCAGGACAGCGCGCTGACGACGCTGTTGCGCTGGATCGAGCGGCTTGGCGGTGTCGTGCCAAGCGACGGGCAACGCGGTCCGGTGAGCGCTGCCTACGATAACGAGGCGGTGCGCGGTGTGCTGGAGCACTGGGATGTCCACGCGGATCGCTATACCCGCCTGCTGCGCCGTCTGTCAGATGCGTATCCGGGCATGGCGCCAGTACATGCGCGCGTCTCCAGCGAGCTTCGCCGCCTGCAGGCGGAAAGCGCCGCGCAGCTCGAGGCGGTACGTGAAGTGCATGCGCGTCTCGAGGCGTTGCTCGACAACGCGCGCTTTGCTGAGGCGACCAGCCTCGTAGAACGCTTTGCTCACGACCATCCTCGTGTGGCCGATACCGAACTGATTGCCCGTGACCTGGCGCGCTTTCGCGCGCTTGCGGAAGCTCGGGCGAACAACTCACTGGATGAGTTTGTTGCTGCAGGTGCGCAGTGGCAGCTCGAGGCGCCGCTGCTTGCCTTGCGTGCTGAGCCGCTGCTGGTGCAGCGCCCGGCGGCGGAAGCTGTGCAGCAGCTTCTTCTCAAGGCCCGGGAGGCATGGCGGGCGGGCGATCTGAATCGTGCCGTAACGCTGCTCGAGGATGTCGGTGACACCCCCTGGCACGCTGCCGTGATCCCTAGACTGACGCGCTATCGGGATCTTCGTGAGCGCTTCAACGGCCTGCTGGACATCGTCCAGACCGAGGACTACCCGCAAGCGGTGATCGCGTTCTACGGGGGGCTCGACCAGGACGAGGACACCTTCATGTACACGGCGCTGCAGGACGATTTCTGGAGCCATCAGGAGCGCGCATTGGCGGAGGCTGGAGCGCTGGCAGAGCAAGGTGCTGCGGCGTGGGCGGAGTATCAGGCTGCGTATGAGGGTATTGGCGGCGGTCTTCGGCTGGAGCGCGAGGTGTCGGATGCCTTCCGCCAGCAGGCGGCGCTGCTGACGGATTGTCAGGACAAACTGAACCGGTCGCTGCGCCTTTACCGCCTACTGAATACCGAAGCGCCGCAAGTGGTGCGTGCGCAGGGGAAAGCGGTGGCGGACGAAGTGCAGCGACAACGTAGTGCGATCGAAGCGCTACGCTCCATTCTCGAGCGGAATGTGGTGGAGGAGAAGTTGCGCCTTCTCCCGGAGGCGGTTCAGGCATGAGCACCTCCCTGCACAGACTGCTCGACGACCACGCGGTAGAAGGCACCAGCGTGCTGGTCGCGGAGCCGGCGATGTTGATCAGGTTTCTGAACCTGCTCGTGGCCGGAGTGGTCTGCGCTGTCGTGATCTGGGCGTTCATTGCGCGTGCCGATGTGATTGTGTCTGCCAGTGGCACGCTGGTACCCGCGCAGGACATCCGCCGCGTCTACGCGCCTATCGACGGAGAGCTGGTGGATGTGTATGCATCGGTAGGGGTTCCTGTGCGTCAGGGCGACATCGTCGCTCGTATCAACGCGCGCGGCGCCATCGAGGCTGCGAGTAAGGTGGTAGAGGCCAACATCCGCCTCGCGGATGCGCGGCTCGTTTATGAGCGCTTTCCTGACCAGCGCGCCCTGCTCGAGCAGAAGATTGCCAGTATTCAGTCCCGCCTGACGTTCCTGCAGAAGGATTATGACGAACGCCTGGAAGACGGCTTGCTTCGCCTCGCCGAAGCGCAGCGAGCGAAGCTCGTGGAGGCGCGCTCCATGCTGGAGCAGGCGGCTCGCAAAACGCAGGCGGCGCAGACCGAGGCACAACAGTTCGAGCGCTTGTTTGCGATGCCCGGCGGTGGTGGCATCTCCAAAGCGCAGGTGGAACAGAAACGCAACGCCTATCTGGATGCGCAGGCACAGCAGCGCAACGCCGAAGCGCGCCTGTCATCCCTCGAGTTCGAGCTCGGCAATGCCCTCGCGCAGGCCGACAAGAACCTGGCAAGCGCGGCGCAGGAGATCGCTGAAGCGCGCATACAGATCGAACAGACCCGCCGTCAGATCGAGCGTGAGCAGGCGGAGGTGGAGGTACGCCTGCGCAGCGCTGAGCTTGCCGCCGAGTCAGCCCAGCGGGTGAGCTTCGAGAACTTTGATGAGAACAACTTCCTGAAGATTCACGCGCCGATCACCGGTGTGGTAACTCAGGTGCCGTTCACCCAGCAGGGTGACAAGATCAGCGCTTCGCAACCGCTGCTCAGCATCGCACCGGAAGGGGCAGAAAAGATCCTGCGCGTGCGTATCAACGAGCAGGACCGCGGTTTTCTCGCCGTCGGCCAGGCGGCGAAGCTGAAATTCAATGCGTTCCCCCACCAGAGCTACGGATCCATCCCCGGCCAGTTGGAATACATCTCGCCGACGATCGTCAACGACGACAAGAGCAACGTCGCAGCGTACGAAGGCAAGATCCGGCTGGAGGTCGATCAGGTGGATACCGCGCGCGGCCCGATGAGCCTGCGCTACGGCATGGGTGCCGTAGCGGAGATCGTCGTGCGTGAGCGTCGCGTCATCGATTTCGCACTCGATCCGCTACGGCGATTGAAGTAATGCCACAACCAAGTGAAGGAGTTGCCATGCAAGTAGCAAAAATTGACGGGGTACCGTTTTCCAGCGATGAGTTCGTCAGTTGGCTCAAGCTGACCGGTCGGTTTCCGCACGTCGTGCAGGATATGATCCGCGAGAAGCTGACTGCGGCCGCAGCCAAACGCCGGGGCATGGAGGTCAGCATTGATGAGCTGCAGAGTGCTGCCGACAACCACCGGCGGGCGCACGGCCTGCAGCGTGTGGCCCAGACCACAGAGTTTCTTGAAGCGGCCAGCGTGTCGCTCGAAGGCTATGAGTCTTTTATTGAGGACACGGTGCTGGCCGACAAGCTGCGCGATGAGATTGCTAGTGAAGCCTCGGTTCAGGAACACTTCAACCTCAACAAACCGCAGTACGACGCCATCGAGATCGGTCACATCCTTGTTGCGGATGAGGACATCGCACGGGAAATATGCGCCACGGTGCAGGAAGATCCGGAGAGCTTTGCGGAGCTCGCACGGGAGGCTTCCATTGCAGAGTCCGCTGCAGACGGAGGGCGCATCGGCAGGATCGTACGCAATGCCCTGCCTGCGGACCTGGAGGCGAAGCTCTTTGCGGGCAAGGCGGGTGATCTGCTCGGGCCGTACACCACCGACGACGGATGCTTTGAGATCTTCAAAGTGTTTGCCAAGCATGATGCCGTGCTGGATGCGCCGACCAACGACATGATTCGTCTGCAGCTCTACGATCGCTGGCTGCGCACCGCGGTCAACGACTTCAGCGTGGAAGCCTGAGACCAGCGGTGACCGACAGACTTCCAGATGTCGAGTTCCTGTCCGCACTGTCGAGCGACGAGCGGGCGCGGTTGGCGCAGGATGTGCAGACTGAGCATTACCGGCTCGGCGATGTAGTGGTGCGCGCAGGCACCGAGGCGATGGGTTTGCACATCATCGTCTCCGGGCGCCTGCGGCTATTCGAGTCGAAGGATGGCAAGGAGCGCAGCATCGGTGTGCTCAGTGCCGGGGATATCGTCGGAGAACTCTCCGTACTCAGGCGCTCTGAGTTCGAGTACTCCGTGCGGGCCTCCGGCGCGACGGAGCTGATTTTCGTGCCAGCGGAGGCTTTCCGTGAGGTGCTGCGGGGCAACCCCGATGCCGAAGAGTTCATGGCGAGCTATGCAGCTATCCGCGCGACCGGGGGCCTGGTGCGCCAGCTGTTCGACATCGGCGGTGCGCTGACTTCCGAAGCGTTGCGTAATCTCGTTGGCACTGTCGGTATCAAGAGCATTGCTGCGGGCCAGATGGTACTGGAACAGGGTAGCACCACGGATGATCGACTCTACGTCGTGCGTCAGGGTGTCGTGCGATTGGAACGCAGCGAGGGCGAAGACCTCTTCGATCTGGAGCGGTTGGGAGAGGGTACGCTCTTCGGCGAGAAGGCCTGCCTCACTGGGCAACCGCATATTGCCAGCGCGATCGCCGCCACGGCGGTCGTTCTTCTGGTCATTCCGAAGGAAACTGTGCGCATGCTGCTGGAGCACAACCCACGCATGCGCATTGTGCTCGAAGAGCGGATTCACAGCCTGGAGCGGGAACTCACCCGGCAGAAAAAACTGCTGGAACTCGAGTCGGCGCCGCTGCTGAAGTTCGATCTGCAGTCGCGTGAGCAGAGAGGCGTGCGCCTGCTGCAGAGATTTCCGCTGGTGCAGCAGGCAGAGGAAATGGATTGCGGTGCAGCTTGCCTCGCCATGATCTGCCGCCACCACGGGTTGCGCATGAGTCTTGGCAAGCTGCGCGATCTCATCAATGTCACCCGCGAAGGCGCTGCGTTGGACAGCATCGCCCGGGGTGCGGAGTCGCTGGGCTTCACCGCCCGCGGGGTGCAGGCAACCTCCAGCGCTTTGCGTGGCTTTGATCTGCCGTTCATCGCCCATTGGGAGGGGTATCACTTCGTTGTTGTCTATGGCCTGTCAGCCGAACACGTATGGGTAGCGGACCCGGGCCCCGGATTCAGAAAGCTCACCATGGAGGAATTCGAGCGGGGTTGGACCGGCACCTGCCTGCTGCTCGCGGCGGATTCACTGGACCCAAAGCAAAGCCAGGGACGTTCGCCGTGGCTCAGATTTGTCGAGTATCTCAAGCCACACACCCGCAGCATCGGCCACATGTTTCTTGCGGCGCTGGTGATTCAGCTATTGAACCTAGCGCCGCCGATCATCACGCAGAACATTTTCGACCGCGTAATTGTGCATGAGAATACCCAGCTTCTGATGTACCTGGCGATCGGCCTCGTGCTGGCGCAGGTGTTTGCTCAGCTCACGACCTTCATGCGCGGCTACCTGGCTAACTTCATGACGCGCAGCATGGACTTCGCCATGATGTCCGGCTTCTTCCGTCACACGTTGGCCCTGCCTATCGCATTCTTCGCTAACCGTCGCACGGGCGATGTGATAGCGCGCTTCCAGGAAAACCAGACGATCCGCGATTTCCTCACCGGGCAGACCGTCGGCACGGTGCTCAACGTGCTGATGGTGTTTGTCTACCTGACGGTGATGTTCCTCTACAACGTCAAGCTGACGTTGCTGTTGCTGGCATTGGTGGTGCCGCTGTTCGTCATGACCGTACTAGTTACACCGCGCATGAAGGACTACAGCCGCAGAATGTTCGAGGCATCCACCGACGCGGAAGGTGTGCTGATGGAAACCGTCAGCGCCGCGGAGCCTATCAAAGGCATGGGCATCGAGCGGCAGGCGCGTTTGAAGTGGGAGGAAAAATATGCCCGTGCGCTCAATGTGCAGTACGAGGCACAGGGTTTTCATCTGTTGGTGGGAACGGGCAGCCAGCTGCTGAACATCTTCGCTACCGTAACGGTGCTATTCGTTGGCGCCGGCATGGTCATCGCTCAGGAAATGAGTGTTGGCCAGCTCATCGCCTTCAACATGTTGTCGAGCTCGGTTATGAGCCCGCTGCTCGGCCTCGTCGGACTGTGGGATGAACTGCACGCGGCCGGCGTCGCTATCGAACGATTGTCCGATGTGCTCGATCTGGAACCGGAGCAGAAACCGGAGGATATGAAGTCAAAGATCGTCCTGCCGCAGATCGAAGGAGAGCTGCGCCTGGAGAACGTGTACTTTCGCTACGGCGGTGAGGACAGCCCTTACGTCCTCAAGGACGTGAGCCTCGACATTGGTGCCGGCGAAATGGTGGCGGTGGTCGGGCAGAGTGGCTCCGGCAAATCGACGCTGGCAAAGATGCTGGTGGGCCTGTACCAACCGAACGACGGACGCATCCTGATCGACGGCTATGATCTCGCGTTGGTGGAACTGAACCGCTTCCGCGCGCAGATCGGGTACGTCATGCAATCGAATCTGCTCCTGCAGGGAACCATTGCCGAGAACATCGCGGTGGGCGATGACGAACCTGACCAACGGCGCATCATTGAAGCGGCGACGCTGGCCGATGCGCACAACTTCATCAGCAACCTACCGCTCGCCTACGAGAACCGTGTGGGAGAGCGCGGGGTTGGCCTCTCGGGCGGGCAGGTGCAGCGCATCTGTATCGCACGGGCCCTGTACCGATCGCCAAGGCTTCTGATCTTCGACGAAGCGACCTCGGCGCTGGATACCGAATCGGAGAGCAACATTCTCAGCCGTATGGACGGCATCCTTCAGGGGCGTACGGCCGTCGTTATCGCCCACCGTATGAGCACCATCCTGCGGGCAGATCGCATCGTCGTGCTGCATGACGGTGCCGTCACAGAGATAGGCACGCACCAGGAACTGTACGCGCAGAAAGGCATGTACTACCAGCTGGTGCAGAAGCAGATGAGCGACGCGGCATGAAAAGACTCAGTTTTGAAGACCTGGCACCGACCGGTCCGGGTCGCATGGTGGAGAAGCTCGAAGTGTTGCGCGCCCGCCTGCGGCTTGCGTCGGCACTCGACAAGACGCAGATCGAGCAGGTGCTGCTCGAACTCGGTGATTTGCGCAGCGACCTACTGCTGTCGCGCAGCAGCACCGGTGGTGATGCACAGCCGGCGGCGCCCGCACAGACCGCGGGCTCTTCGCGAGCGTTGCAGGCGGATCTCGGTTTCGAAGGGGTGCTTGGCGAGAGCGCGGGCATTCTTGAGGCGCTGGAAATCGTGCGGCGCGCAGCCCCTACCGATCTGCCGATGCTGGTCGACGGCGAGAGCGGCACGGGCAAGGAGCTGTTCGCCCGCGTCATACATGCGAACAGCGCCCGAGCCGATGCCGCCTTCGTTTCGGTGAACTGCGGAGCGATACCGGAAAATCTGATTGAGTCGGAACTGTTCGGGCATCGTAAGGGTGCGTTTACCGGAGCAACAAGCGACCGCAAGGGGCGCTTCGAGGCCGCGAACGGCGGTACCATCTTTCTCGATGAGGTAGGGGAGCTGCCGCTGCAGGGGCAGGTGAAGCTGCTTCGCGTGCTGCAGGCGAACGAGGTGCAGCGGGTAGGCTCTGATACGCCGATCGCCGTGGACAC
>JAUILW010000032.1 GCA_030432795.1 Gammaproteobacteria bacterium | reverse complement strand
GATCTCGAGCCGCAGGCGCTGGACAGCGCATGCCTCGAAACACTCGCGCCATTTCCATTTTTTGTCGACGTTCTGGGGCCTGCGCCATGATCGAGGTGCAGGGGATCAACAAGCGCTTCGGCGAGGTGCTCGCGGTGCAGGCGGTGTCGTTTCGCGCCGAGGATCGGCGCGTCACCGCACTGCTCGGGCCCAACGGTGCCGGCAAGTCCACCACCCTGCGCATCCTCGCCACGGTGCTGCGTCCGGACAGCGGTGCTGCGCGCGTGGATGGGTACGACGTCACCAACGACCCCATGGCGGTGCGTCGCCGCATCGGCGTCATGCCCCATGGTTCCGGCATCTACACCCGCCTGACCGCACGGGAGAACGTGCGCTACTACGGGCAGCTTCAGGGCATTGCCAAATCAACTCTGGAAGCGCGCATCGACACGCTGATCGATCAGCTCGACATGAAGAGTTTCGCCGACCGCCGGGCTACCGGGTTTTCCCAGGGGCAGAAGGTCAAAGTGGCGCTCGCGCGCGCACTGGTGCACGACCCGAAGCACGTCATTCTCGACGAGCCGACCAACGGCCTCGACGTGATGGCCACACGGGGGCTGCGCGAGATCATCCTGGGCCTGCGGGACAATGGCTGCTGTGTACTGTTCTCCAGCCACATCATGCAGGAGGTGGAGAACCTCTGTGACGATGTGGTGATCATCGGCGGCGGCCAGGTGCGCTTCGAGGGCACCCTCGACGCG
Organism: Gammaproteobacteria bacterium; assembly: GCA_030432795.1. Classification (GTDB taxonomy): domain Bacteria; phylum Pseudomonadota; class Gammaproteobacteria; order Pseudomonadales; family Azotimanducaceae; genus SYFY01. The sequence continues at coordinate 13,475 of JAUILW010000032.1, read as the reverse complement.
CTTCGTGCGGCGTCCGGTCGGGACAACCTGGAGGACGCTTTCATTTCCATGTCCGGGCTAGAAGAGTCCGGGCTAGAAGAGTCCGGGCTCGAGGAAGCCACGTGAGCATCATCTGGACGGTGCTGAAAAAGGAGTGCCTGGACAACGTGCGCGACAAGCGCACGATCATCGCCAGCTTCTCCCTCGCCCTGCTCGGCCCCCTGGCCTTCGCGGCGCTGATGACGTTTTTCCTCAACCGGGCGCTCGGGGCGTCGGATGAGGTCATCGATTTCACCCTCGCAGGCGCCGAGCATGCACCAGGCCTCGTCAGCTACCTGCAGTCGCAGAACACCGAGATCAAGATGATCGACATCGCCGACGACGAAGATCCCCGGGAGCTCGTCACCGCCGGCACAGAGGATCTGCTACTCGTCATCCCGCCGAACTTCGCCGAACGGTTCGCCGCAGGCGAGCCGAACTCACTGTCTCTGATCTACGACTCCTCCGAGCTGGGCTCGGCGCGCCGGCGCGCCCGTTCGCTGGACGGCGTGCTCAGCACCTACGGGCGCACCATCGCGCTCATGCGGCTGCAGCTACGAGGCATCGACCCGATGCTGGCGAGTCCGATCATCGTGCGGGACGTGGACGTCGCCTCCCCCGCCGAGCGGGCCATGATGGTGCTCACCACCCTGCCCTATCTGATCCTCGTGGTGGCGTTCATGGGCGGCTTCTACCTCGCCATCGACAGCACCGCCGGTGAGCGCGAACACGGCTCCCTGGAGCCGTTGCTCACCCAGCCGGTGACCCGCGGACAGCTGGTCATAGGCAAGATCGGCGCCACATCGGTCTTCGCCGCGGCAAGCCTCGTCGTGTTCCTGGTGTCGTTCTACCTCGCCGTGCCGTTCATCCCGCTCCAGCGCATCGGCATGTCGCTGGATGTGGACGTCGGCACCATACTGGCCATGCTCGCGGTGATGCTGCCGCTCATCTGGTTTGCCGCGGCGCTGCTCACGGTGGCCGCGTCGTTCGCCAAGAGCTACAAAGAAGCGCAAACCTACCTGTCCATTCTCATCATGGTGCCCACGCTGCCGGTGATGCTCGTGCAGATGTCCGGTGTGGAGGCGAGCCTGCCGCTGATGACCATACCGAGCTATTCGCAATCGGCGCTCATTCGCAACCTGATTACCGCTGAGCCGATCACCGCCATAGAGGTGGCTGTATCTGTGCTGTGCACCTGCGTGCTGGCAGCGCTGCTGACATGGCTGGCCGTACGGTTGTATCGTCGGGAGAACATTCTCATCTGAGGAACGAGGGCTAATGAAAGCAGCCATCATGCGGGGCGTAAAAGACGTGGGTACCGGCGAGGTGCCCACCCCTGTTCTGGCGCCGGGCGAAGCGCTGCTGCGGGTGAAGGCCTGCGGCATCTGTGGCTCCGACCTGCACACCTACCGCGAGGGACTGTTTCCAGACCTCGGCCTTCCCGTGGACGGCGGCATCGTCCTCGGACACGAGTTCAGCGCCGAAATCGCACAGATCAATGGCAACCTCGAAGGTTTCAGCGTCGGCGATCGCGTGACCACCGTCGGCATCGGCGCCAACGCCGAGTACGTGAAGTTCACGCCCGCATTTGCACCGCTGCTCTTACCCCTGCCGGACCATGTTACCCACGAGGAGGCTGCCACCACGGAACCGCTGGCAACCTCGCTGCACGCGGCCAACCTGGCCGACGTGCAAAGCCACGAGTCAGTTCTCATCATGGGCGCCGGCATCATCGGTCTCGGCGTGCTGCAGTGCCTGCGGGCGACCAGCGATGCACATGTAACGGTGGTGGATCTATCGGACAAACGTCTTGAGCTCGCAAGCCAGCTCGGCGCCGATGCGGTAATCAACGCGCGCAACGCTGACGTGGTCGCGACCGTCGCGCCCCACGCCAGGGCCGACGCGCCGCTCATTGCCGGCAGCCAGGGCGGGGTCGATGTGATCTTCGATTGCGTGGGTGCGCCCGCCAGCTTCAAAGGCACCACCGTGCTGGAGCAGGCACTCACCATGATCCGCAACAACGGTCGCATCGTCGTCGTCGCCGTGTTCGAGCGCCCACTGGAGCTCGATGCCAACACCATCGTCCGCAAAGGGGTGCGTCTCCTCGGCTCCTGGGCATGGGAGCCGGACGAGTTCGTGGCCGCACTCGACTTAATAAGCAGTGGAAAAATAGATCGCAAGCCACTCATAAGTCACACCTTTACCTTGGACGAAGCCGCAACTGCCTACGCCACTCAGGACAGCGCGGAAACCGCGATCAAAGTGGTCTTCACCCCCTGACAGGACCAGAGGCAGGCAAACAATGAACACGACCGACAACCTTTGGGTGATCACCGGCGCTGCCTCTGGGATCGGTGCAGCAACCACGAAACTCGCCCGCGCACGTGGCGATCGCGTGCTGATGCTCGACGTCGATGAGCAGGCAGGCAATGCGCTCGCCGCAGCCACCGGCTCGCACTTCGTGCGGTGCGACGTTGCAAGCGAGTTGAGCTGGGAGACCGTCTGCGAGCAGGTGCGCAGTGCCGGCAGCCCAACGCACCTGCTCCTGAATGCCGGTGTGCAGGTCGCCCCACCCAGCGCACCGTTGGATGCGTACCAGTTCGAAGCTGCAACCCTGGAAGGCTACCGTCGCATGATGGGGATCAACGTCGACGGTGTGGTGCTCGGTCTGCGCGCCCTGCTGCCGCTGATGCAGCCGGGCGGCGCCATCGTCGTGACGGCCTCGCTGGCGGGCATCACCCCCTACGAGGTGGACCCGCTCTACGCGATGAGCAAGCACGCCGTGGTCGGCCTGGTACGCAGCCTGGCAGGCACGCTGCAACGCCGGGGCTTGCGCATCAATGCGCTGTGCCCCGGCGGCATCGACACCAACATCATTCCCGAAGCGCAACGCACCGCCAACGCGGCGTTCATGGCACCGGCAGAGATCGCCGAAGAAGTGCTCAATCTTATGACGACGGATATCACGGGCAAGAGCTGGGCGAAGGTTGCTGCAGGCAAGCCCGCCTTCGTGGTGCGGGCGCCGGGGGACCGGGAGGCGCCTACCCGCTAAGCGCCTGCGAACGTCGTCGGTTGCAATAGTGGCAGGCGCATACGCACAGTCGAACCCGCAGGGCCGGATCGGGTGATGGCGAGATCACCGCCGTGCTGAACCGCCGCGCCTTGCGCGAAGGACATGCCCAGACCCTCTCGCACGGCCGGGTCCGATGTGGCAAACGGGTCCATCGCCCGAGACAGCATGGACGCATCGAACCCGCGGCCTTCGTCGCGCACATGAAAGGCGACGAAACCTTGGGCTGAACTGACGTCCACCACGACCTGCGTCGGCACCTCGGTCGCGGTAATCGCGTTGCTGACCAATTCGAGCAGCGCTTCTATGAGCATGGCGCGGTCCACGGACAACGAACCCTTGGCGCTGCAGGACACCGCGACCCCTGAGGGCACTTTCGCCGCCAGATCTTCGCAAAAGGCTTCCACCGCCACAGTCTCTCGCGGCGTCACCTGCATGCCGGTGTATGTCTGCAGCTTGCGCACCAGACTGCGCGCACGCTCGGCAGCCCTGTGCGCATCGCGATGGATGTTGTGGCTTGAATGATCACTCGTTGCCGGATGCGAGGCCGCATCGGCGGCCATGGCTAGAACCTGCAGACGGTTGGCCAGATTGTGGGACAGGCCACCGCCCAGGGTTTCCACAAATTCCGCCTGACGTCGTTGGTGCTCAGCCTGGGCCTCCCGCTCAGCCAGCAGACGTTCCAGCATGGAGGCGCGTTTCCCTTCGACGATGGCGCGCCGCCGCGATGCGTACAGAAGCGCCGCGGCTATCAAGACGAGAAGCGACATCGGCACGCTGGTCACTGCAGCAAGCCCAAGCAGGTGAAAGTCGAGCACCAACAACGCCCAGCTGGCACCAACCGTCAGCAGCGCGGGAACAATAGGCATGATCGATGCTGCAGAAACGAGCACCGCCATGGTCACTACGAATGCACTGGAGAGGTAAGCTCCGCCGTGCAGATGCTGCAGCGTTCCAAGCAAAACCGAAGCCGCCATAGCCACAGCCCAGGTGCCCGGGCGGGTGGTGGGCTCCCGACGGTGTCGAACGAGATAAGATGCCATCACTGTCAGCGCCAGCAGGGGTATCGGGAGAAACACTGGGTTGAACACGATGAGGTGCGACGCAACCTCGACCACCATGCCGACACCGAGCAGCATCGCCGCATAAGGCAGCACATTCTGCAGGTCAGCAGTACAGGCGTCAGCAATGTCCTCCGAAGAAGGAGCTACCGATGTCGATTCGCGCGGCGAGAGCACCAAACACATCCAAGTCACAGCGATGCGATGATGACGCGTCAAGGCACCCGTTGACCAGCCATGCGCGCCGTTAGACGCACAGGGGGCCGTCTGGTGAGATTGCCCGGCTCAGGCGGCCTTTCGGTGGCAATAGAGCACAGGCACAGCTAAGAGGCGCCCCCACCGCGGCAGGTGCGCTCCTGCGCGACGACCTGAAGCGCCAGCTCGTCTGGTCGCGCAAGGATCATGCCGTGCCCACCTCCCGGTATGAGGTGCAGCTGTGCCGACTGAATCGTGGACGCCAGATACCGCGCGATGTCAACGTCCACCACCTGATCCTCCTCACCGTGCACCACCAGCACGCAACCTTGCACGTCAGCAGGACGGTAATCGTCGAATCCCATGTACCGCTCCTGCCTCTCCCGCTGCCAGTTGGTGGGCACATCCGGTAGAGCCAGCGTCGCCAGAAACCCTTGCAGGGTGCCCGGTTGCGGCGTTTCCGGGTGCATGAACTGCGCAGAGATGGCTGCTGCCCCCTGGCGTGCGGTCATGTCCGTACCAAACGCCCACCGCAGGAACAGTGGCGAGCCGAAGAGCCGGCCAAGCAGGCTCGGCTCGCGAGGCGGCGGACGCTTGCCAACACTGCTGATGAGCACCATGTCCTGCACCAGTTCCGGGTGCAGCCGATTCGCCTCCATCACCACTCCGCCACCATAGGAGTAGCCAACGAACAGCGGCCGGACCAGCTTCTGCGATGCGACCAGCACCAGCAGGTCTAGCGCATGCCTGGTGGGATTCACGGGCACGTCGTCAGCATGCTGCGTGGAATGCCCCCAGCCCGCCCGGTCGTAGCGAATCACCCGAAAGCCCAACGCCTGCAGCGCAACCGCCAGCGGCTGCATCATCTGCGCCGATCCGGGGTGGCCGTGCACCAGCACCACATCCCGCCCCTCACCAGCATGTTCGTAGACGTTGAGAAACACACCTTCCGCTTCAACGGCACGCCCCGGTGGTTGCGCCTGGTCCACGAATGTCGCCAGGCCAACCGCTGGACCAACAAATGGGATACACAACACTGTCAGCAAAACGAGCCCGACAACGCCAACCAGTTTCATGAGTGATCTTCCCCGTTTTCCGTGAGCAGCCGTCGCACGGCGGTGGTGGCCGCACGGGCCACCCTTCGCCCTTCCGGATCGTCACCGCAAGCACCGCTGATCAGTACGCCACCGACACACAGCGCAAGAGCCACCCGCGCATCGTCCAGGGGCAGCATCGGCGCATCTCCATCTGCCCGTCGGAATTCTGCAACCACACTGCGCACAGCTTCTGCGTACGCGGCCTGCGCGTCCGCCTCGGCGCGACTGGTATCTGCAGCGAGTGCGGCAAGCGAGCAGCCACCGAGCACGGCGGACCGATTGGCCGGCGCCAGATAGGCGGCCGCCACGTCGGCCGCCTGTCGTCGCAACGCTGAAGTACTTTTACCGGCCCGCGCGCGCAGACGTCGCACAAAGTCGTGACTGCCAGCCAACACGGCGGTGAGCAGCGCGGACTTGGAGCGAAAGTGGCTATAGAAGGCACCCCGCGTGAGACCCGCTTCGCGGCATAGCTCATCGATGCCGACGCCAGCATAACCACGCCGGCGAAACAGCCGCGCACCGCTGTCGCGGATGGCAAGGCGCGAACGCTCTGCGTGTGCTTTGGAATATCGAGCCAAGCAACTACTCCTCAATCTTCGCCGGGCTGAGGCCCGCCCTTTTGCATGTCGACTATCATGCAATAACTTTTGTATGATGAGCAACATCTATACGGAGGTCGCCATGAGCATCACGCTGCACCAGTTCGCCTACTCGCACTTCAACGAAAAAGCCCGCTGGATCCTGGACCTGAAGGGAATTGACCATCGCCATGAAACCTATCTTCCGGGTCCGCACATGGGCGCCATCAAAAAGCTCAGCGGCCAAGCGCAAACACCGGTTCTGGAGGCAGACGGCAAGGTGATCTCCGGCTCCTCCGCGATCATCGACTACCTGGAAACGCGTCATCCTCAGCCGCCGCTGTATCCAACCGATCCCGAGCACCGGGAGCGGGCCCTCGAATGGCAGCGTGAGATGGATGCCAGCCTCGGACCAGACGTACGCACGCTGCTGTTTTCTGCGCTGGTGAACGAGGGCACCTATCTCTGCAACATGTTCGGCGGCAGCAAAGGATTGGCCAAACGGTTGGCCTACCGGGCGATGTTCCCCATCGCGCGCGGCGTCATCGCAAAAGGTAACGGCGTCACCCCGGACAACGTGGCGCGCTGCAAGACCTCGACACGGGAATGGCTCGACCGCATTTCAGAGCAAGCCAAGGCGACCGGCTACCTGGTGGGAGATACATTTTCCGTGGCAGACCTCACCGCCGCAGCTTTGTTGGCGCCTATCGCCGATGTGTCGCATCCGGCGATGAAGCGGCCCCGGCCGATCCCACAATCCGTGCAGGACATTCTCGCGATCAACGCGTCGCACCCCGCTATCGAGTGGACCAACCGCATCTACGATCAGCATCGACCTGCGTAGCCCCGCGTGACTGCATAGTTCTCTAGTGAGAGGATGTCTATGACATAGAGACGTACGGACCTGAGTATGCGATTCATTGCCACCGCAGTCATCCTGCTGTGTAGCACGCAGTTGAGCGCCGAGGTCACCCCCTGGGTCGACATCGACATCCGCGACGGGCACATCTACATCCCCTCTACCACGGGCGGAATCAGTGGCCACTCGTACATCGACTCCGGGGAGCGCCACAATGCCATCAACGCGCGCTTTCTCGCCGCAAACGACATCCACACGAACATCAGCGGCCGCCGCAAGGTGCGAGGCCTGTATGAGATCGAGCGGCGCCTGGTGCATAGCGGTGTGTCCACCGAACTGTTCGGCACCAGGCTGGAGATGAACAACCTCACTGAGCTCGACCTTCCGGGCCAGACGCAGCTGCTGCTCGGCGCGCCCTTTCTGGACGGCCTGATTTTCCAATTCGACTACCCCAACAAGCGCATGCGGGCGTTCTCCCATGACAGTATCGACATGCCGTCACTGCAGAACATTGAGGCCAAGCGCGACGTGTACAACGGCCAGACCATCGTCAAGGTGCGGATGAATGACGCCGAAGATGTGTGGCTGGTGCTGGACACCGGCAACGATGGCGGCATCCTGCTGCAGCGCAAAGTCGCCAGCCGTGCCGGCTGGCTGGATCGCTACCCCTCCGAGCGCATCCACCTGTCCGACGTCAACGCCTCCGGCGCGCACGACTCCTTTGCGCTGCCCAGCATCCGCCTAGGACCGTTCGAAGTGGAGCAGGCGCGCGTGACCGTGCCCATCGAAGGCCAGGAGCTGCCCATGTTTGAGCGGCAGAAGGCCACATCCACACACACCAAGACCGCACGACGCAAATCCCGCGGCCTGCTGGGCTACGACGTGCTCAAGCACTTCATCGTCACCCTGGATTACCGCAACGCCGCCGTCCACCTGGCATTGCCGGAGGATATGGCTAAACCCACGGCACCGGGGTCCTGACAAACCGCTGGGCGCCGAAGCGGCCGTCTGCGAAGATCCGCAGGGTGAACGAACAGCTCGAACAGAAAATCCGCAGCAAGCCCCGGTGGACCTTTCAGGAGTGTGCCGGCCTCGCCAGCGAGCACAACGTCAAGACCCGCGCCGTCATCGCCATGGTGATGATGTGCGGTGCCGAGTACGTGGACCACACGCCGCAATCACCCCCTCGGCCGCCTCAGCGTAAAGAGTCGTAGACCGCGTCCAGCATCTCGAAGCCGCACAGTGCATGGGAGATGCCGACGATGTCAGTAGCAGCGAATATTGCCTCGTAGGATAGCCCGGCACACGCCTGCGCGTTGCGGCGAATATCGAAGCGGCCCCCGAGAGCGCTGATGAAGTCGTCGCTATTGGCTGAGGCTACCAGCCGATCAAACGGCGAGTGATAAAGATCGATGGTAGTACTCGTCGCAGCCAGGCTTTCCGGCAGAAGGTTGGTGTAGCTGCTCTGTTGCAGCACGGACTTGAAGCCATCCAGCGTTGCGGCGTTGGCAAGGAAATCCTCGGCAAACTGCCCACGCAAGGCATCTCCCTCTACGGCGTCGGCTAGCGTGAACGACAATCCTGTGTAGGCAATGTACGGCGGCAGTATGCGCTCAGTGACAAACGGCACGCTGGTTTCGTCATCCACGTACCGGCAGTAAGCATCACCTGCGCATTGACCTGCGGCGAACTGCACGGCACCCCGCACGGTGGCGTAGAGGTCGAGCGGCGCGCCGCCCGCAAACACCCGGCCGACCGTCAGATCGGGCGCCTGCGTGAGCAATGCCAGCCACAGCGCCACCGCGCTGTGCCCACCCTGCGAGTAGCCGACGATGTACAGCGTCGGCTGCGCCGCCGAAAACAAACCATCATACGTGCCGGAAGCGAGTACGGCGCGCACGAGATCCACAGCGTTTGCCGCAGTGCGATTGCCCAGCAGGTAGGTTTCTTCCTCAGCTTCGGTGCCGCCCCTGCCCCAGTTATCGGGCGCGATCACCAGGTAGCCCTGGGAGGCGAAGAGGTTGGCAAGCACCCACCAGGCGTTGCTGGGCTGCAGATCGCTGGGTGTCACGCCAGTTGAGTGCATGAGCACGATGATCTCGTCACGCACGCGGTCAGCAGTTTGCGGATAGGCGATGAGACCGGTAAGCCTCGCATCGGCTTCACCGCCAGGCGTGCGCGAGGTGTAGGCTACCCGCTCCGAACGCACCGGCAGGCCCGCATCCGGATCCAGCAGATTGGACCACGCGAGCTCAGCGATCTCGGTGATCAGCGGCTCGAGTACAAAGCGCACCGCGCCAGGCAGCTCCAGTTCATCATCGAGATACACGTCCACGTATTGCTGGAAAAGGTTACGTACGGCGGCCGCAGGCGTCTCGAGGCCGTCCTGCACTACGACCGCCCGCGGTGTGGCGGCGCCGGTAGAAAAAGTCGTCTCCACTTCGAAGCGGTCACCGTTGTCCCGCTCGGCGAGCACCGACAACTCTGTCGTGGCGTTGTCGCCCAGCGCATCGCACACCAGCCGGTGCTCGATGAGCTGATCGTAGTCCACGCTGAGATCGCGCGCGCTGCGCAGCACTGCATCGCCCGCGCAGCCGCCAGATAGCTGTAATGCAAAGTCTGCGTAACCCAGGTGGCTGAACACGACCTCTTCAAGCACGGGATTTATACCCATCGCCCCCGCTCGAGGCAGCGCATCCAGCACCCCCAACGGCTCAGTCGGTGTGACCGGAGGTGGTGCGGGTGGTGGTGGCGCGCTTGAGCCGCCGCCTCCTCCACCACAAGCGGCGCACAGCGCCAGCAGCAGGAGCCAGAGCGGGCTCATGAACAACCGCAACAAACCGCGCTCCTCCCGATTGCCACGACGAACCACGGCAAAGCGGTTGACGCCACTTCGGCACCCGCAAACAATTGAATACCTGTTCATAGCCCGTAACCTACTGTGGCCGACCTCACCGCACTTCCGGAAGACACCGTGTCGCGCCTGGCGGATACCTTTCGCCTCATGGGCGACGCAAGCCGCCTGCGCATTATTCTGACCTGCCTTACGGAGCCTATACGCGTGAGCGACATCGCCGAACGCCTGGGGCTGTCTCAGTCCCTGGTGAGCCACCATCTCCGCCTGCTCAAATCCGCCCGCATCGTGCGCTCAGAACGCCGCGGCAGGCAAATGTTCTATGCGTTGTGCGACGACCACATTCAATGCGTTGTGGAGGACATGCTAGCGCATGTCGGGGAGGTCTGATGGGCGACTGTTGCGGCCACCTCGACAACGCGCACCTCGAGCAGGCACAACGGCGCGTGCTGCAACAGGTCCTCGTCATCAATCTCGCGACCTTTGCGGTGATGGTAGCTGGCAGCGTGCACAGCGGCTCCTCCGCCCTGTTGTCCGGAACGCTAGACAACCTGGGCGATGCGCTGACCTACGCCGTAAGTCTGGCGATGATCTCTGCGAGCCGAACCGCCAAGGCGCAGGTAGCGCTCCTGAAGGGGCTGCTCATCCTGCTGGCCGCCTGCGCTGTGGCGGCACAGATCATCTGGCGTCTTACCGTATCGGAAGCGCCCATCGTCGCGAGCATGAGCATCGCCGCCGTTTTGAACCTCTTCGCCAACGGTATCTGCCTGATGCTCCTGCACCCGTTTCGGCACCAGGACATTAATATGTCCTCCGTGTGGGAGTGCTCACGCAACGACGTGTTTGAAGGTGTTGCCGTGATCTGCGCTGCCGCCGCGGTATGGCTCACCGAATCCTTTGTACCGGACGTGCTGGTTGCCGCAGCCCTTCTCGTGCTCTTTAGCCGATCCGCGGTACGGGTGCTGCGCAGCGCCCTGAAGGAAATGCACGCCGCACGCGAAGAACCGACAACCGTTTCGACATGAGATATGGGAGAAGATGCAGTGGCCAGCCTGAATAACCGAATCGCCATCGTCACGGGTGCCGCCCAGGGGCTCGGCGCAGCCGACGCCCGGGTGCTCGCAGAACGCGGCGCCCGCGTGGTACTCACCGATATTGACGAGGAGCGTGGCCGCGCGCTCGCTGAGGAGCTAGACGGCGATTTCTTCCGTCAGGACGTCAGCGACGAGGCGACGTGGGATGCGCTGATGGCGCACGTACTCGACCGGCACGGACAGCTGGACGTGCTGGTGAACAACGCCGGCATCGCCGTCATCCACGACATTGAGTCCGCCACCACCGAAGAATGGCGGCGCACCCAGTCGATCCACCTGGACGGCACCTTCTGGGGCTGCCAGCGGGCTGTGAGGGCGATGAAGGCCCGCGGCGGCTCGATCATCAACATGTCCTCCATCGTCGGGCTGCAGGGGTCTGCGGACTACATCGCCTACTCCGCTGCAAAAGGCGGCATCCGCAGCCTGACGAAATCGGTGGCTGCGCACTGCCGACGGCAGGGTTACGCCATCCGCTGTAACTCAGTGCATCCGGGCGCCATCAACACGCAGATGGTGCAGGCCGCACTCCGTCACAGCTCCAACATCGACCTGGCCGGCGCCGAAGATCAGGAAGCCATGCGCCTGCAGCTCGGCCTCGGCGAGCCGCTGGACATCGCCAACATGGTGGCATTTCTGGCCTCCGACGACGCCAAGCACGTAAACGGTGCGGAGATGGTGGTGGACAATGGCGCCACCGCGATCCTTGCCGGTTGAGCATCATGAATCGAACAGAAGCGCTTGCGCAGCTCACCGCCACCGGGCAACCCTTTGAGCTCACCGAGGTGGTTCAGTACGGCGACACCTGTCGTGCGTTCCTCAATGCCCCGGTGTCGTTGCGGCAGCTCTACGACGATGCGCGCAGCGATGCCGAGTTCATCGTCTACGAAGACGAACGCCTGACATTCGAGGACGCCTGGCAACGGGCAGCAGCGCTTGCTGCTCTGCTGCAGGCACATGGAGTCGGCAAAGGTGATCGCGTGGCGATCTCCATGCGCAACTACCCGGAGTGGATCATCGGCTTTATGGCCACCACGTCCCTGGGCGGCATCGCGGTAGCCATGAACGCGCTGTGGCAGGCAGAAGAGATGGCTTACGCCTTGCGCGATGCCGAGCCCAAAGTCCTGCTCGCCGATGCGGAGCGTGTGCACACGCTGCAACAGATCGACGAACGCCCGGCTGACCTCGTCGTGTTCGCCGTGCGCATGCCCGCGCTTCCTGAAGGCATCATATCGCTCGACGAGGCGCTGACGCCGTTCACCGGTGCGGCCATGCCAGCGGCGCAGATCGACCCGGAGGACGACGCCACCATCTTCTACACGTCCGGCTCCACCGGCTTCCCCAAAGGGGCGGTGTCCTGCCAGCGCAACATCCTCTCAGCGCTCCTGTCCTGGGAGCTCGACTACGCGGCGCGGGCACTGGAGCTCGGCCTCGACGCATCGCCCGCCACGGTGCAGCCGGCCACGCTGCTGGCGGTGCCGCTGTTCCATGCCACCGGCTCGCATGCGGTGTACCTGTCGTCCTACCGGGCGCAACGACGCGTGGTGTGCATGTACAAGTGGGACGTGGCACAAGCTGCACACATCATCGCCGAGGAGCGCATCAGCAGCGTCGTCGCACCCGCCGCCATGACCGGCGACCTGGTGCGTTACGCCCGCGATCATGGCGGTGACCTTTCGTCGCTGCTGACCGTCGGCGGCGGCGGCGCGCCCCGCGCACCCGAGCAGGTGCGCAGCATTGCCAGCACGTTCGCCAACGCGTTACCCAACACCGGTTGGGGCATGACCGAGACCAACGCCATCGGTACCGGCATCGGTGGCGAAGACTACCTGGCTCACCCCGAAAGCTCCGGGCGCACATCCGCCGTGCTCGATCTGCGCGTGGTGGATGACACAGGCCAGCCGCTGCCAGCGAACACGCGCGGCGAGTTGCAGGTGCGCGGCACTTCCGTGATCCGCGGCTACTGGCGGCGACCGGACGCCAACGCCGAAACCTTCGACGGGCGCTGGCTGCGCACCGGAGACGTTGCGTATCTGGACGACGCCGGCTACCTCTACATCGTCGATCGCATCAAGGACCTGGTCATCCGCGGCGGTGAGAACATCGGCTGCGGCGCCGTGGAAGCTGCCCTGCTGGAGCACCCCGAGGTGCGAGAAGCGAGCGTGTACGCTGTGCCGGACGAACGCCTGGGGGAAGAAGTGGGCACTACCGTGTTCGCTGGCGACTTTGCCGATGCCGACGCACTGCGCGCCTTCCTCAGCGAGCGGCTGGCGCGCTTCGAGGTGCCACGCCACATCCACTTCGCAGGTGGCCCATTGCCGCGCACGGCTTCCGGCAAAATTCTCAAGCGGCAACTCCGGGACGAAGCGATTGCCCGTCTCGAACCGCAATCGCTTGCGTCATCATGAAGGTCGTCAAATACCTGCTCATCGGCCTGCTCGTCCTCATCATCCTGGCGCTTGGTGGGATCTACGCCTCCGGCAACGGCGCTCTGCTGGGCATCGGCTGGGCCATGCTGTTTGGCGGCCCAGACGCACCGTTCGATGCCGCGCAGGCGGTTGAGGCGCCTGACTACGCCGACCCTGACAATTGGGCGGCACTGCCGGAGCGGGATGGGCTCGAAGACCGCGTGCCCGAAGGTGTAGCGCGCGG
>JAUILW010000556.1 GCA_030432795.1 Gammaproteobacteria bacterium | reverse complement strand
TATCAGGACTATCCCATCGACCCGGCGCGCTTCCGCCGCAAGGCGTGGAGAGACCTGTCAGGCAACACCGGCTGGAAGCAGACCAAGGGCATCTACAAGGCGCTGCTGAAGGTGCGCACGCTGCCTGACGAAGCCCGCGCCGCGCTGCTGAAAGGGCTGGCGGCACAGATCCTCATCCTCGCCGCCTGTTGGCTTGCCGGCGCGCCGTGGATGTTCATCGTATGGTGGCTCGCCTTCATGACCACGCATCGGCTGATTCTGCGCATCCGCCAGGTGGCGGAGCACGGTGCGGTGCAGGATCTGTACGACGATGATCCGCGTCTGAATACCCGCACCGTGCCGGCCAACTGGCTGGACCGGCTGGTGTTCTGCCCGCTGTGGGTCTGCTACCACCTGGAGCACCACACCATGGCGTCCGTGCCCGCGTACAACCTGCGCACCATGCACCGGCTGCTCAAAGCCAAGGGTTACTACGACGAGGTGCCGTTTCCCCGGCACTACGTGGAGCTCCTGCGCCACCTGACCACGCCAGGGCTGACACCGGCGGTTGCCGGCAACCCACAGACGCAAGAGCCGACCAAACTGTCGAGCTGGTAAGCAGCGTTCAGCGGCGGGCTCTGGCAACCCCCGGCCCCGCCGCCACATCAAAGCCGATGCTGACCGAGTCGTTCCACAACGGATGATCGAAATCGCGCAGATCATCGCCGCCAGCCAGCACGGAGCGCAGGTTGGTGAGGAAGTAGATCCAGCAGCTGCGGCAGTTCAGGTGCTGCCAGGCGCGCGCTGGATCTACGAGCGCGCAACCGGTCTGATGCAGATGCACCTCCACGGCTTCGCCCACCTGCTGGAATGCGATCTGCACCTGCATGCTGCCGAACGTGAACGCCACCAGCTGGTCTTTCTCCACGCGTAGAAACTCGCCAGGGTGGGCATAGTCGTGCACGTACTGCCAGTGGTAGCGATCGCCGGCCTGCACCACCTCGTCTGGAGCTCGCTGCGCGCCCTCCGCCGAAGTGTGTTCGGCTGCGTAGATAAAAAAGGACTCAAGCCCCCGAGCGGTGGCGAAGCGACGAAACACGTCGGCCAACGGCGCCAGGTAATACATGCGCAGATGAAACTGCGACCAGTCGTAGGCTCCTTCATCAGTCATGCGAACGGCTCCGCGCACACTTCAAGCACAGTGTCTTTCGCTTCGACGTTGCGCACAAGGCAGAGACGCTCTTCGTCCGCCTGATAGCGGGCATCAAAGCAGGTCAGGGGCGACGTCCATTGGGCCCTATTGGCAGCATCCAACCAGGCGTTGTTGACCTGCACCTGAAGGGCGAGGCGGTGCATGTTGGACACATATCCACTAAAGGCAGCGTCACCAATCTCCATCAGCCAAACACCAGCCGGGTTCACCAGTTTATCGAGCAGTCGGGCGGTCGCTGCGGGTCGCGCGAGCGGCGTCGCACAAGGGCCGTCTTCCGACCATTGCGCAGCAGCAAAGAGATTAGCGGCATGGAGGTTTACTGTGTGATTCGGCTTGAATGCAAGGTTGCCCAACCATCGATAGGGAGCATCCAGCACCAACGCCGACTCGTCGACCTCTGCGCCGTAGCGCACTTCGCCCTCGAAAGCGCCTCGCAAGCTCACCTCACCCAGCGTAAGTGGTGTGATGAGCGGCGCCGATCCGGCATGCCGATAGCGGTATCGATGGGCGTCAACAAGGGCGCCAACCGTAGCGGTTGCCAGCATCTTGTCCAAAAGACTCGATGCACTGGACAGCCACGTTCGGTTGGCCTTCAGCATGCGTGCCAGAAGATCATCGGGGTAGCGTTCCGGAGTCGCCGCCAGATGACGGGCGAGCGTCAGGTTGAAGTGCATCAAAGGACCGCCGAACGATTGATACTCATCCGGGCCGGTCACCGTCGAGAACGGTTCCGGGTGCAATAGCGCCGCGATCATCGGCTCGTAACGCTGCGGCTCGATGGCCGGCTGCGCCGCCCATTGCGCCATGCAGATGTCCGTGTATTCATAGCAGGGCTGCGGCCACTCTCCTGCATCGCGCAGCCACACATGCATCGGATGCGCGTCGTCCATACCGATAAACGGCTCGGCCAGAACGGCCTGAACCTCGGGCGTGGGCTCTTCATCCCAGAGCAGGGAAAACACACAGAAGAGCGTGATGACCGCAAGCGCGGCCCACAGGACGGCCAGCGCCTTGCTACGCAGCGGGCGCTCCGCTGATTACCTGACGTCGCCAGGCCACCATCTCGATGGCCGCCACCGCCGCCTCGATGCCCTTGTTGAACTCGTCATCCGAAGAGCGTGCCACCGCGTGCGCCATATCGGTCACCGGAATGACCTCGACGATCACCGGCCGACGGAAGGCATGCATCACATCACCCAGGCCACGCATGCACTCCTCGGAGATCATCTCGAAGTGGTAGGTGTCGCCCTTGACGATGATGCCGAAGCAGATGATCGCGTCGATCGCGCCGGTACGATCCTCCGCCAGCAGGTCACGGGCGGCCAACGGCAGCTCCAGCGAGCCAGGCAACGTATGCGTATGCACCTGCTCGTAGCCGTGCTGGCGCAGCACCGTTTCGCAGGCACCCGCCAGGCTCTGCACCTGCTCCGG
>JAUILW010000555.1 GCA_030432795.1 Gammaproteobacteria bacterium | reverse complement strand
TGCATTTCTCGCAGACGGACTGGCAGACTACCCGTGGAGGTCCTTGTCTCAGCGAGCACACGCAGGACGTGCTGACGAGGCTCCTCGGCATGACCAGCAAGGACGTGGCAGGGCTCTACGAAGAGGGCGTGCTATGAGCGTGCTTGATGGCATCAAAGTGATCGAACTCGCCAATGAACGCAGCGCCTTCGCAGGCAAGCTGCTGGCGGACATGGGCGCCGATGTGCTCCTCGTCGAACCGCCAGGCGGCGACGCCAGCCGCAACTACCCGCCTTTCTATAAAGACGAAGTCGATCCGGATCGAAGCCTCTACTTCTGGCACTACAACACCAGCAAGCGCGGCGCGGTGCTCGACCTTGAAAACGATGCAGATCGGGCACAGCTACAGAGCCTGTTGGATGACGCCGATGTGCTCATCGAGTCGGAGCCCACCACGCGCCTTGCAGCCCTCGGACTCGACTACCCGCAAACCTCGGAGCGCAATCCGCGCCTCATCCACGTGGCGATCACCCCTTACGGGCGCAACGAACCGCTGAGCGATCTGCCGAGCACCGATCTCACGCTCATGGCCGCTGGCGGGCCGGTGTGGAATTGCGGGTACGACGACCATGCCCTGCCGCCGGTGCGCGGCTGGGGCAATCAGGCGTATCACACGGGCTGCCACTTCGCCGTGATGAGCGTGTTCACAGCACTGCTGGCGCGGCTCGAGAGCGGGCGCGGCCAGTTCATCGATGTGTCGATCACCGCGGCGCTCAATGTCACCACTGAAGCCGGCTCCTACAACTGGCTGGTCAACCAGACGACGGTGCAGCGCCAGACCGGCCGCCACGCAGCCACTGTGCCTACCGGCGAAACGCAGATGCGCTGTGCGGACGGACGCTGGGTGAACACCGGCGTGCCGCCGCGTTTTCCTCAGGAATTCGCAAAGCTGCTCGCCTGGCTCAACACGCTGCAACTCGATTTCCCCGAAAAGGTGTTCATCGAAATGGGCGCTAACTGGGAAGGTAACTTCAACCTGTCGCTGATCGGCAGCGACGACACCGTTACGGCAATCTTCATGGCCGGCCGTCAGGGTCTTGCCACCATCGCCGAATCGGTGTCCGCCCAGGCCTTCTTCGAGGGCTGTCAGCACGCAGGGTTGGCCGTGGGCGTGATCAACAGCCCCGAGGAAGCCTTCGAGGATCCGCATTTTGTGGCCCATGGTATGCAGGTGCCGGTGGGGCACGACGATCTGCCGGAGCCGGTGGTCTATCCCGGGCCGCCTTTTTCGCTGCCGAAAGCGCCGTGGAGGATTTCCGGGCCCGCACCTCGGCTCAAGAGAACCTGATTGCCTGGAAAGGGGAGGAGAAGATGAGCTACAACGATCATGCCATTGCTATTGCAGAAGAGCTTGATGCCATTCGCGATCGCACACAGGAGCGGGCTTCGCGACGTTCCCGTGAGAACCTTTTTCAGCGCGATCGCGTTGGCCTGGGTGTCGCACTGGAGTACGAACGCATGGGCAATCAGCCGGTCACCGATGACCTCGCTGAGCAGGCCGAGGCGCTCGGCGCGCGGTTCGAACACCTGGGTCTGACGCTTGGCACCGTCGTGCATGGGGTGGATCTGAAGGCGCCGGCGACCGAGCCGATCACCCGCTTCCTCAGGCAGACGTTGATCGAGCGGAAAGTCATATTCTTCCGCGATCAGCACCTGGATGAGGACGAGCAGGTGGCCTTCGCGCGTCGATTCGGTGAGCTGGACGCCTTCCCCTTCGGCAAGCCGGGACGCAACCCCTACATTCTCGAGATCGTGCACGACGATCAGCATCCCGGCACGGAAAACGGCTGGCACACCGATGTCACGTGGATGGAGCGGCCGTCGCTGGGATCTGTGGCGCAGTGCACGCAAGTGCCACCGGTAGGCGGCGACACGCTGTTTGCGGACAGTTTCGCTGCCTGCCTCGGTTTGCCGGAGACGCTGCGGCAGAAGATCGAAGGCCTTTCGGCTGTGCATGATTACGGCGTATTCCTTGCCGCGCGCAGGCCGGGTGAGATGAGCGAAGCGCTGGTGGACTCGATCAAGGCCCGTATTCCCTTCGGCGTGACCCACCCGCTGCTGCGCACGCACCCGGAATCAGGCCGCACTGCTCTATACATTCACGGCGGCTTTATCCGTCACGACTCGCTGCATGACTCGCGCTCTGGCGAGCGCCTGGATGCGGAGACATCGCGGGCGATCGTTGCCGAGTTGCTCGTGCAGCATGCAAGGCCGGAGTACACCTGCCGGTTTCGCTGGGAGACGGGTTCCATCGCTTTCTGGGACAACCGCTCCGTACAGCACTACGCGGCCAGCGACTACTTCCCGCATCGACGTGTGCTGCGTCGGGTGACCATATCCGGTGATAAGCCCTTCTATCGCCCTGAGGGCGGCGGGGCGCAGATCTGATAGCATCGGGTGGTTGCAACATCGGGAGTGGAGGAACACAGCATGGAATACGATCTCATCATTCGGGGCGGTCAGGTGGTGGACGGCACGGGCGCCGCTGGATATCGGGCCGATGTGGCGATCCAGGGCGGACGTATCGCCCGTATCGGTGATCTGGCAGCCGACACCGCAGCGCGTACCATCGACGCGACAGGGCAGGTGGTAAC
>JAUILW010000554.1 GCA_030432795.1 Gammaproteobacteria bacterium | reverse complement strand
TCGCGCAGCGAATGGATGGCGCCAAAATCCAGGTAACGGCGGAAGGTGAATGGTTTGAGCGCCCTGAGCATCTCTTCGCCGGCCGCTATGTCGCCGGCGCAGGCACGCGCCTTGATGAACGCGTAGCGCTCCCAGTCACGTCCCTGGGTTTCGAAATAGGCTTCGAGCGCATCGAAATGCATCACCAGGGGGCCGCTGTCGCCGTAGGGGCGCAGCCGCAGATCCACCCGATAAACAAAACCGTCCACGGTGATCGGGTCGAGCGCGTCAATGAGCATCTGCGCTGCGCGCAGGAAGTACTGCTGGTTGGTCTTACCCTGGTCGGTTTCGCCGGCTTCAGGATAGGCCAGTATCAGATCGATGTCGGATGACAGATTGAGTTCGCCCGCGCCGAGCTTGCCCAGCGCGAACACCACGAGATGTTGCCGGCGGCCGCTGGTGGCGCCATATGGCACGCCGAAGCGGCCTTCTTCGTCGAGCGCATCCTCAATCCATCGCACGGCAATCTGCAGGAACAGATCCGCTGCACAGGAGCACGCGTGTGCGGTTTCGTCATAGTCCGCCAGCCGACCGGCGTGGCGGCTGACGATATGCATCTGCAAACGCATGCGCTGTTCGCGCAGTCCGCGCTTGAGCGCCGTCATGTCCGTGGCGGTTGCGGCCACCTCTTGGATACGCGCCTGCCACGCAGCGAAGTCTGGCGGCTCCAGCAACTCCCGGGCATGGTCGTGCAACCAGTCAGCTTGCCGATCAGCAGCGTGCGCAACAAATTGCGAGCGCTCGCAGGCCTGGCGCAGCAGCGCTGCCGAGGAAATCGACTCGCTCACCCCTCCGCCATCGGAACCACCCGCAACACCTCGTTGATGGTGGTGAGCCCGGCCCCAACCTTCTGCGCCCCGGACAGCCGCAGCGTACGCATGCCGTCGCGAATGGCCTGCTTGCGCAATCCGCCGAGGTCCACGTCTTCGCGGATGTGCGGCTGCACGTGCTCTGTGAGCGGCAGCACTTCGTAGATACCCATGCGACCGAGAAAACCCGTATCGCGGCACTCGAGGCAACCCACGGGCTCACACACCTGCTGCGGCGGTTTGACCTTGAACGGCAGCGTCAGGAGCTGCCAGGCATCGATATCTACCTCCGCTTCCTGCTTGCAGTGCGGGCAGAGGGTGCGCACCAGGCGCTGCGCCATCACGCCCAGCACCGTTGCTTTGATCATGTAGCTGGGCACGCCGAGGTCGAGCAGACGCGTGATCGCCGTAGGCGCATCGTTGGTGTGCAGCGTGGAGATGACCAGGTGGCCGGTCAGCGCCGCCTGAATCGCCATCTCCGCGGTTTCCAGGTCACGGATCTCACCGACCATGATGATGTCCGGGTCCTGGCGCAGCAGCGCCTTCACACCGTCGGCGAATCCCACGTCGATATTGTGCTGCACCTGCATCTGGTTGAACGCGGGCTCTACCATCTCGATGGGATCCTCGATGGTGCAGACGTTCACCTCCGGCGTGGCCAGCTGCTTGAGCGTGGAGTAGAGGGTGGTGGTCTTGCCGGAACCTGTGGGACCGGTGACCAGCACAATGCCGTTGTTGGCCCTCGCCATGGCTTGCCAGCGGTCATGATCGTCGCCTGTGAGGCCAAGCTCAGTGAAGCTGCGCAGCAGTACGTCCGGGTCGAAGATACGCATCACCATCTTCTCACCGAAGGCGGTGGGCAGCGTCGACAGGCGCAGCTCCACCTCATCGCCGTCGGGATGTTTGGTTTTGATACGACCGTCCTGGGGCCGCCGCTTCTCCGCGACGTCCATACGGCCGAGGATCTTCAGGCGGCTGGTCACCGCGGCGTTGACCGCGACGGGCAGCTCGTAGACGTGGTGCAGCACGCCATCGATGCGAAATCGCACAAAGCCCTTCTCGCGGCGCGGCTCGATGTGAATGTCGCTGGCACGCTGCTCGAAGGCGTAGTTCAGCAGCCAGTCGACGATGTTCACCACGTGCGCGTCGTTGGCTTCCGGGGACTTGAGCTGGCCGAGCTCCAGCAGCTGCTCAAAGTTGGCAACCGCTGATACTTCTCTGCCCTCGCGCTCCGCCCGGGATACCGAGCGCGCCATGGTGTAAAACTCGAGTGCGTAGCGGGTGATGTCCGCAGGGTTAGCCACCACCCGCCGAATCCGCCGGCCGCGCAGGGTTTGCGATAGCATGCCTTCCCACTGGTACATGAAGGGCTGGCCGCTGGCGATCACCACCTCGTCGTCCGAGACCTCCACTGTGAGCAGGTGATGACGCTGAGCAAAGGCGTAGGACATCACTTCGGTAACGGCGTTGACGTTGATCTGCAGCGGGTCGATGCGCAGGTACGGCTGCCGTGCCTTGTCGGCGAGCCAGGTGGTCATCGTCTCCAGGTCGAGCTTGCGACCGGGCTGGTTGCGGTTCTCGTACTCCCGGGCTGCAACGATTTCCATGGGATGCATGCCGAGTTCACGCTTAGTGCGCGGCGCGATGAGCACATCCTCCGCCTGGCGACGGCTGATGAACTCGTTGGCCACCAGGTCTTCCAGGAGGTACGGCAGGTCGATCAGCCGCTCTTCGGCGGCCACGCCGAAGCTCGCCCGACTCTTGCCCAGCGCTTTCCCTGGCTTAT
>JAUILW010000553.1 GCA_030432795.1 Gammaproteobacteria bacterium | reverse complement strand
GATGATGGGGGATGCCGATGCGGCGGGTCTGGACCTTCGTATCGCCGACGAACTCGATTCAGATGTGGCAGAACTCTGGGCAGATGTGGCGGACGATTTGCCTGCGCAATCGCCGGCTGACGATGTTGCGCAGGCGGCAACTTCGCTGGCTCGGCTTTCAGCGTATGCCCGACCGATGGCGGAGCTGACCGATGCTGCGCGGGTGTTACACCGCGCCGCGTCACCGCGGCGTCTGCGCTACGCCGAAATCTACACTCGCAAGCTGCACACTCTGCTGCGTGCCGCTGAGCGCGAGGATGATGCTGCGTCGTGGACTGCTGCGGCACTTTTTGTTGCCGAAGAGGCCACCTTACGGGGCGAGCGGGTGGAGCCGCGCAGCCCACGGATGGACTATCGCTTTCAGCACAGCCGCGAGGCAGAACTCGAGCGCGCGTTGTCCATGACGACACGGGCACTGGAGCGCGATGGGCGGCATGTACCGTCATTGATGGCCCGCGCGGAAATTCTCATGCACCTGACGCGGGACGATGAGGCGGAGCAGATGGCCGAGCGTGCGTTGGCCATCGACCCGGACGATCGTGAAGCCCTGACGCTCTACGCAATGTACAAGGGACGGCGGGCGAACGCGTTGAGCGCCCGGGCGGCTGCACTACGGCAGGAATCATGTTCCCGCAGCTCACGCAGAGAGAACCGTTCGGATGGCGTGTGGGAGGTCACCACGACTACCTGCTACCCGCCGACCCCGGCGGAACTCGCTGAGGCGGAACAGCTGGATCGCATAGCAGCGCAGCTGCGCGCTGAATCACAGGGCACCATGCGCAAAGTGCTGGACATGACCCGCGGCACCTATGAAGGCGAGCTGGTGCAGGCGGAGGTCTTTCTCTGGCAGGCGCGTACCGAGCAGGCGGTGGACGCGTTGCGCCGGGCGGTTCGCCTGGCCCCGAACGACCCGCGCGCGCACGAAAGCCTCGTACGCTTGTTACCGCGCATCGGCGCGCACGAAGAAGTGGCCGAGCATAGCGTCATTGTCAACAGCGCCTGGCAGACCACGGCGGCGCCGATGTTATTGCTGGCTCGTCGCGAGATCGGTGCGGGTCGCACCGCCGCGGCGCGAAGATTCCTCGCGCGCGCCGCCCAGCTCGATCCGCAGGACGCCCGTGTGCCGGCATATCTCGGCGTCGTGGAAACGATGGATGGGCAGGCCGATGCGGCGCTGGCGGCGTTTCGCCGTGGCTTCGCCATGGAGTCTGCCCGTCTGCAGCTCGACCGGGTTGAGGCGCTGCCGCTCGACATCGAAGAGTACGCGCTGACCATTGCCCTCGTACAGCAACTGGCGGAGCTTTATCTGCGGTCGGACCGCGCGGATGACGCCCTGCAGATTCACGCGCAGGTATCTGGGCTTGCAACTCGCTTTGCCGGCGGTTGGCGGGCGGTACCGTTGTATCGAGCGCACCTGCCGCCGTTCGATGGCGAGCCGATGAACGGTGCGACGGCGGTGGCTGCATCGTGGCTGGCGGTTGGACGTATCGCGGAAGCTGCCGGTGATCGTGGGCAGGCGCGCAGCGCCTATGAAGCGGCGCTGGCGCTGGGTGCTCCAGCGGGACGCGCGAACATCGGCACGGCGACGGGTGACAGTAACTTCGATGCGGATGCCGGCGAGCCGGCCGGTGATGCGCTGGTGGCCCTCATGCGCATGGGCCTTGAAGACGGCGACTTCGCAGGGGTGGAGGCACTCAACGCGCGCCTGGGATACCTGAAGATGTCGCAAGCGTCCAGGCAGCAGGCCAACGCGCTGAATGGGCAGATCGGCAAAGCGCAGAGCCTGGCGCAGCGGGATCAGGAACGCCGCGACCTGCAGCGGGACCCGCGCTATATGGAGCAACAACGGGCTGTACAGGAGCGGTTGCGGCAGGATAGAAACGCCGATCGCGACAGTTGCACCGGCAACACCTATCAGGGCCGCTGCGGCATGGCTGCAGGCCTGCGTATTGACGAGCGTCTCACCGGACGATGGCGCTACGACGTGCGTGAGCAGTGGCAGTATCTGGGCGGCAGCGGCGTATTCGATTTCCGCAGCGATGGCAGCTTCGCGTTCAGCGCCTCGAGCGGAGAGCGGAGGGTCGGCCAATGGGGTCTTCTGGGTCCGGGAGTCACGGCTGTACTGCTGCTCGGCGAAGATGGCATTCAGGAGACCATATACCTCGAGGCGCGCGGCTCCGACCACTACGAAGTCACCACCGAGATGGCGGTGGGTTACGATCTGCGGCGGCAGCGGTGAAAACGGTTTGCAGGCTGACCCTGATGGTGGTGGCAACGCTCGGAACGTTGACCGTGCAGGGCGAGAACATGGCGGAGCGCTATCCGTTCTGCGCAGAGGAAATCGCCGCGTTCGAGGCGCACCGCGGGCAGAGGGTGCAGACGCGCGGTCTCGCGCCCGAGGCCCGGCGCACGTGGAACGATCAGCTACGGCAGCTTCAACAGGCGTATCAACGTTGTGTCTCCGGCGTCGCGCAGGCGCGCCAGGGGCATCGGTTTGATACCGAACCCGTTCGGTTCGTGCGCGCGGATAACCGGCACATTGTCACGCTCAGCGATGGTGGCTACGTTACCGTGTGGAATCGGGCCACCGGTCGGGC
>JAUILW010000552.1 GCA_030432795.1 Gammaproteobacteria bacterium | reverse complement strand
CGCACGACAACGGTCACCTCATCGAAGAACCGCTGTGCTTTGTGGCTGGCGTAGCACTCCTCACTTTGCGCGCCGTCCTGCGGATCGAGCCGCAGCATGTCATCGCAACGCTCTGCCAGCCGGTCGAGCATCGCCACCCTGAGCCCCGGCACCGTGGCGAGCTGCGCTTTGTCCACCCCCACCACGAGGTTGTCGAGCACTAACGCCATGTTGTGGACCTTGAGCATGCTGCCCTGCGCATAGCCGTCCAGGGCGTTTTCCATCAGCCTGTCGAGTTCGGCGTAGCGGCCCGGTTGCGGCAACTCGGGCGCAGGCTCCGGCTGTGGTGGCTCAGGCTGCGTTGCACACCCGCCCAGCAGCACCAGCGCGGCTATCAGAATCCTCATCGCGTCACCTCGCACGTATTCACCCGGCAGCCGTCTCGCTCAATCGTCGCGCAGCCCTTGAGCTGGCCGAGCACAACCACCTGGCACGTATCCGCAAATCCGCTTGCAGGCGGCAGACCAACGTTGCCTTGGATGCGCGACAAACGGACTACAGCGCCGTCCTCTGGAGCCTCTACCGGCAGCAGCCGGCCAGCGCATCCGGCCAGCAGCGTGAACGCGAGCACGCCCGCGATGTGGGAAATCCTCATGCGTGATATCCATCCCTTGCCTTGCCGAACCATCGAACGGCGAGATACGTCCATTGAGCGCGCCACCAGGGCATGCCATCTTCGAGAGCGATGCGCTTCATCTCTGCGTCAGCGCGCCGCTTCCATCGTTTCCAGTCGGTTGATTTGCGCGCCATCTGATACAGCGCGTCGTGGACCAGTGAGGCCCGTTGGAAATTCACCGTGTCGATAGCCGGTCCTGATGGACCGTCCCACACGTAGCCCTCGTGGAGTACGAGATTCCCCGAGTACACCTCTGCTACTACCTGACCATCCCGAGCGGCAATGTGGCCTCGCTCGTCGGATCGGAACCCTGCGTGCTCCAGCGCATGGACGTGCTTTGCAGTCAGCCGGTACTTGTACGGCCCTTGGTTGTGGGGCTCGAACTGTGGGTAGGCCATCGTTCTCCTGATTGGTGCCCCGCGCCTTGGGATACGGGCGAGCACTACAGCACCTCCGGTGTTGTTAGTGTTTACGGGGCATAAATCGTCATCTCTTTATGAGATTTTATTCTTTGCGTTGACCGTCTCTATGTGTGATTATAATCACACACACAACGGAGACGACAAAATGACCTACCAAGCCACTGATTACCCAATCGACCGCCACCACGCAGAGCAGCTGATCCAGTTCTACTGCGCTGATGAGCCGCACGAAAGTGCAATGGATCGCCTGATGTACCTGCATGTCGATGCGCTGCACGAGCAGGAGAGCAACGACTGGGTGCGCATCATTGGCGATCTGGGCATGCGCCAGGATGCGCTCGACGCGCTGCTCTACGGCGAGGACTCCGCTGCATGAACACCGACATCGAGCAAATCGAGCAACGCGCAGGCGGGGTAACACCCGCCTACTCGCTTCTGGGCGTCTCGCGTCCGGGCTGGTATCGATACCGCTCCGGTGCGCAGCCGATCCCGCCGTATATCGCGGCATCTATCAGAGCGCATCTACTGCTCTCTGAGCAGCAATTCAGCCGGTTGGTGAGAGCGCTCGACCCCTCCGCAGTCAGGGAGGGAGGAGTAGGGCCGGAGGGGCCGAGCGGATAACAATCTACCGAAAATCTACTATAGATTTGCGCAGGACGGCTAAGCCGGCTTGACGTATGTGCCGTCCTGGCGCTTGATCTCGTAGTGAATGTGCGGCGTGATCTCGGGATACCGGGCCGCTATGTCCTGCACAACGCCAACAGGATCATGGATGTCTACCCGCTGGCCGATGCTCAGGCCCGCGAGAGGTTTCACGTAAAACAATCGGTGTCTGAGCCCGCCAACGTCCGTTACTTCGACGTAGCGGTATTCCTGCGTATCTCGATAGCACCAGCCCAGCCGCGTTACCACGCCGCCTACAGGCGTCACAGCAAGCCACCCAGGCTTACAGACGTAATCCACGCCCATGTGCTGCCGGTCGCCTCGTGGGGCTCCCCAGTGGCCTGAGCCGTGCTTGTCGGTGGTGCGTACTTCGAGGGAGACGAGAGCTTTCACTTGAGCTTCGGCACCCGGTCAATCACCGCATTGGGATCGCCGCCGAACGCCAGAACCAGCGCCACTAGGGCGATAGCGCCAACCACAACGATTGACCACACCATGGGGTTCGTTTTCCAGTCCTGCGGTACGGGCTTTCTGGCAGCCATCACGGCATCGAACGCGGTTTGCAGCCCTTCGACCTTGCGACCGTGCGCGTCAGTCCTGCGGGCCAGCTCGGCAACCTCAAGCTCTACCTTGGTATGCCGCTCCTCGTTCCGCGTGATGATGGCCGAACGGTCCTTCAGAATTTCATCGTGGCGCGCCGTCAAAACGTTCAGGTCGGCAATTTCCTTTGCCAGATGCCGGTAATCACGGTTTTGTTCTCGCAGTAGCTGCGAAATCTCATCCGTCATACCGCGCACAGCTCGGCATGGGGATATTCCCCGTCACCACGCCGACTACAACTCTGTCGCCGTTCTCCAGGCCCCAGGTCCATTTTGCCACGTCAAGCGCCTCTGTCCGGTGTGTC
>JAUILW010000551.1 GCA_030432795.1 Gammaproteobacteria bacterium | reverse complement strand
CGGGCCAAAGGAGCTGGACATCTACCTGCCGGAGCACAGCCTCGCGGTAGAGTTCTGCGGGATGTACTGGCACAGCCACGGGGACAAGGCGGACGAGAAGAAGAACAAGCGGCGCCACGCGGAGAAGTACCGGATGTGCGCCGAGAAGGGCGTGCGCCTGATCACCCTGTATGAGACAGAGTGGTCCGAGCGCCAAGCTACGGTAAAGCGGATGCTGCGGAACGCCATTGGGAAGTCTCGCGGTCGCCTGATGGCACGGAAGTGTGAGCTGGGCAGGCCCACGGCCCAAGAAGCGAGGGCCTTCTACGAGCGGTACCATCCGCAGGGCGGCAGCGGCAGCGGGGAGCATTATGGCTTGTACTGGAAGGGCAAGCTGGTCGCCTGCATGCGGTTCACCTTTGGCGGCAACGACCGTGGTGCGGGAGCCAAGGTCCGCCAGTGGACCCTCAGCCGGTACGCCACGCGTATCACTGTGGCGGGCGCAGCGGGTCGCTTGTTCAAGGCATTCTTGAAGGAGTACCAGCCTCAGACGGTGAAGTCCTTCTCTGACAACCGCTGGTTCTCCGGCCAGATGTATGAGCAGTTGGGCTTCACTCTCGAGGAGGACGTTGGCCCGGACTATCAGGTCTGGAGCCAGAAGCTCGGTCTTCGACCCAAGCCGCACTACCAGCGCAGGCTGCTGCAGAAGCGGCTCGATGAGCATGGATTCTCCGAGGCTTTCGATCCGGCCACGGACGACCGGACGGAAGCGGAAATCACGTATTTTATGGGTGCGCGCCGGATTTACGACTGCGGCAAGAAGAGGTGGGTGTGGACCGCCGAGCAAAGCTAGTGTATCGTTCCCCCATCCCTGACAGCAATCCTCGCTGACACTAGCCACGACAGGAGATCGACATGGCTAACACGACCTTCTCGGGCCCTGTGCGGTCTGAAAACGGCTTCCAGTCCATCAGCAAGAATGCCACCACCGGCGCGGTCACCGTCGATGCGACGTACGACGCCCGTCCCAACTTCCGCGTTTCGGTGGACAACACCACGCTGAACACCGGCGCGGCTGTCACGACCACGCTGACCACTGCTCAGTCCGGCACCATCTTCGAGATCGACGGCACCGACGACATCGTCGTCAACATGCCTGCTCTCAGCACGGCGAACGTCGGCACCACCTACGAGTTCATCGTCACCACCGCCGTTGGTGCGGCCAAGACGGTGACCTTCGTGCTCCCCGGCTCGGCTGTGTCGAACTTCTACGGCGCGCTGACCCTTCTCGGTGGTTCGGCAGCGAACCCGGCGAGCGACGTTGCTGGCGACACGCTGACCCTGCCGAACTCGACTGTGGTCAACAGCCGCGTGAAGCTGACCTGCATCTCGGATGACGGCACCAACTCGACTTGGAAAGCTGAAGCGCTGTCGAGCCCGATTGCAACCATCGCATAAGGGGTGAGACATGGCTGGCTCTGACGTAAAGGCCAAGTACATCGCGGCGGATACCACCGCTGCCGACGCCGACGGGGTCTGCCAATCGCAAACCCCGGCGGCCGGTGGTGAGCAAGATCTCACCATCAACGGCGCGTTGGCATCCGGTGGTGTCGCCACGTTTACTGCGGCACGCTTGATCACGATCACCTGTGCTGGTGCCGATGACGGACGCACGTTCACCGTCATTGGCACCGACGTAAACGGGAACGCTCAAACCGAGACCATTGCTGGCGCGGACACGGACACCTCGACCGGCACGCTGTACTTCCGCACTGTCACGCAGGTGACCGTGGACGACGACACCGCCGGTGCTATCACCGTCGGCATGACCAACGACGCTTTCGAGGTGATCTACGCGGGACGTGCGCGTCTTCGTAGCGTCTTCTTGGTGCACAGCGCCGCAGCAGGCACCCTGTCGTTCCGTAACGGAAGCGCGACCGGGACCGCCTACCTGACAGTGCCCACCATCGCCTCGGCTGACTCGGACCGTGATATCATCATCCCTGATGAGGGCATCATGTTCGAGAGCGGCGTATACCTGCCCTATACGGCTGGGACCACCGTGTTCTCCAGCTTTGTGGCCATGTACAACTGAGGTGTCTGATGCCGACCTACGACATCAGATCGATATCGCAGGTCGGTAACACTGAGCCGTTTGAGCTTCAGGTGGCCCGGGGCCAGATCCCGGGCCATCGGTTCGTGTCGCGCATGGCTGCGGTCCCTTCGATGTCGGTCAACACCACCGGCACGGTCTGGGACGTGGACGACACCATGTACCCATGGACGGCATGGGGTACTCCCGGGACGCTTGCTGTCTCCCGAGTGAACGCTGGGGACGCGAACAAGAACGTCATCATTTCCGGCCTTGATCTGCTGTACAACGAGATCACCGAGACGGTGACCCTGACAGCGGCGACAGGCAACACGACCACCAACAGCTTCTCTCGGATCCTCTCCGCCCGCATGAACGGCACGTCCGTGAACCTAGGAGCGGTGACCATCACCCGAGGCGCGACCGTCGTCGCCAAGATAAACGCGGGCATCGGCGAGTCGCTCATGGGCGTCTACACGGTCCCGGCGGGCTATACTGCGTATCTGTCTCAGGGCGTGATGACGATCCAGAACGGCGGGGACGCCACTGGGTTCTTCGATTACCGGATATTTG
>JAUILW010000550.1 GCA_030432795.1 Gammaproteobacteria bacterium | reverse complement strand
TGGAAGCGCTGCGTAATTCACGCCGATGACGACGAGCGCCGTACCGACGTACAGCAGCGCCATGAACGGCACCAGCTTTGAGGTGACGCGGGCGATGCTCTTGATGCCGCCGATGATCACCAGCGCGGTCAATACCGCGAGGATGCTGCCGAAGAGCCAGCCGCGTTCGGCAAACAGGCTTGCCTCCCCACCGGTGACGTTGACGAACTGCACGTACGCCTGGTTCGCCTGAAACATGCAGCCCGCGCCGATGGCGCCAAAGATGATGCAGATGGCGTAGTACCAGGCCATGGCTTTGCCGAGGCGCGGCAGCTTGCGCTCTGCCAGCCCTTTGTCCAGGTAGAACATCGGTCCACCGGATACCGAACCGTCGTCATTGATCTGCCGGTACTTCACGCCCAGCGTGCACTCCACGAATTTGGTGGCCATACCGAGCATCCCGGCAACGATCAGCCAGAAGGCGGCACCCGGCCCGCCCAGGGAGATGGCCACTGCGACGTGTGTAACGTTGCCTACCCCGACGGTGCCTGACACCGCAGTGGTCAGGGCCTGGAAGTGGGTGACCTCGCCCGGTGCTTTTGGCGTCTTGTCTTCGCGACCGGCAACGATGCGCACCGCGTGACGGAAGCCGCGCACATTGATGAGCTTGAGGCGGATGGTGAAATAGATCGCGCCGGCAATGAGCCAGACGACGATCAGCGGCACTTGCGTTTCGCCTACCGGCACGGTGAAGAAGACGAAATCCACCAGGGCGCTTGCCACCGGCCGGAAAGCGTCGTTGATGGTGTCATCGATACCAGCCTGACTCAGGCTTGGCAGCAACATCAGCAGCAGGCCGTAGCTGCCATGGCGCTTTGTGTTCATCATGGTGTTTGTTTCAACGGTGCTACCTCTCCCTCGAACACCGTACCCCATATGGAGATGTCTTTCAGGCCGGCGGCGCCGACCTCGTATGGGTCTGTATCCAGCACCGTGAAGTCTGCGCGTTTGCCGGCCCGTATGGAGCCGATCTCATCCTCCCAGCCCACCGCGTAGGCGGCGCCGATGGTGATGGCGCGCAGCGCTGCGTCCAGGCTCACCCGCTCCACCTGGCCCGTACGGTTGCCGTTGATCGTCACGCGGTTGGTGGCGGCCCATGCGAGGGTGAGGGGTGATAACGGCGCCATGGGCATGTCGGAGTGCAGGGTAAAGGGTACGCCGAGGCGCTCGAGGGATCCCAGGCGCACCATCTGCTCGCCGCGATCCGGGCCGAGCCACTGCGCGCTGTAGATATCGCTCAGAATGTAATGGTAGTAGGGATTAGCCGATACCACCGCGCCGAGGTTTTTCAGCACGCGGTTCTGATCTTCTGTTGTGTAGGCGAAGTGCTCCAGAGAAAAGCGGTGATCGACGCGTGGCTTGTTGGCCAGCAGCGTGCGCAGGATGTGGATCATACGCGCCGCACTGGCGTCGCCGTTGGTGTGCGCGTGCAACTGGTAACCCGCATCCCAGAAGGTCTGCGCCCACGCTAACGTAGTGTCCAGCGGCACCATCCACACGCCTTCGTGACCGTCGATGTAGCCGGGAAAGCCGAACTGCGACAAGCCGCTGAAAACAGCACCATCGATCATCAGTTTGAACCGGCGATCGAGCAGCACGCGGCGGCTGTTGTGTTGCCGCCATGCATCGATCTCTTTCATCGCTGCCGCAGGCGTGACGCCTCGGTTGAGGAAACTGGTGATGATGGGGGTCATGATGACCCGGGAAGGCGCTTGCATGCCCTCCATCGTGCTGCGCACCGCGGCGATATCCGCTTCAGGATTGCCGGAGATACCGAAACCCATGTCCACGGCCGTTGTGACGCCGCCGAGGTGCAGCAGCTCGGCGAAGTTACGCATACCGCGGCCGAAGCGCTCCGGCTCGAACACGAAGGTCAGCCTTGCCATGATGTGCATGGCTGCCCCTTCGGAGAACAGGCCTCTACTCCAGTCCGCGTGGGCGTCACCGGCGGCATCTTCCTCGCTTAACCCCAGGCGGCGCAACGCGGTGGTGTTGGCGATGAGCTCATGGAACGAGCGGTGCCAGAGTATGACCGGCTGCTCCGGAAACCAGGCATCCAGCGTGTCGCGGAAGACTTCGCCGTGCCATAGCGGGTGGTATCCCCAGGTGACGAACGGCACGGCGGCGTCGTCGTGAGCAGCCACTGCGTCACGTAGAGCCTGCTCGTATTTTTCCGGGGTTATTGCCGCGGGAAAGTGGCCTGTCGGCAGATCCCATGCCTCGGGGGCGATGTACGGAAACTGGGTGGTGATGGCTGGCAGCGAGGGGTGCACGTGCGGGTCGATGAAGCCCGGTAAAACGATTTTGTTCTCGAACGAGCGATTGATGCGGGTGGCGTGATGTTCCGTCCAGGGTTTGAGGCTTGTCAGGTCGCCAACGGCGACGATGCGGCCACGAGCTACTGCTACGGCTGTTGCTTCGCTGAGTGCCGGCTCCATGGTGATGAACCGCTTTGCCGTGAATACTGTGATTTCATAAGCGTTGGCAGCGGCAGCGCTGGCGATACTCAGTGCCGCCGCGATCACCACAAGCTGGTATTTGCGCATTACTATTACCCATCTTGAGAATTCGGCCAGGATAGCAGAGGTTGCGCGACTAGCTGGCTGC
>JAUILW010000549.1 GCA_030432795.1 Gammaproteobacteria bacterium | reverse complement strand
GTCGCCCTGCTGGTGCGAGGTCATCGACGCAGCTTCCCAGCGCTTGCCTACCGGGCATTGCCGGAAGAGCGGCGAAACGACATCTTCCGCGCCATGGTGCTCCTGCGGTTGGCGGTCATCCTGGAGCGGGGTCATGACGCCAGCCGCTCGCCGCTGGGTGTGCATTTGCAGGCGGACTCCCAGGACGTGACGTTGACCTTGCCGGAGGGCTGGCTCGCAGCGAACGTCCTGTCGGCACGCGAACTTGCCGTGGAACGGCGTCAACTCGCCGG
This sequence comes from Gammaproteobacteria bacterium, assembly GCA_030432795.1. Classification (GTDB taxonomy): domain Bacteria; phylum Pseudomonadota; class Gammaproteobacteria; order Pseudomonadales; family Azotimanducaceae; genus SYFY01. The sequence continues at coordinate 2,378 of JAUILW010000549.1, read as the reverse complement.
TGTTCAGTTGCGCCTAGCGTTCCGCTAGCCACGCCGCGGCGCGCTTCGCGAAGTAGGTGAGCACGCCATCTGCACCGGCCCGCTTAAAGCACAGCAGGGACTCGACGATCACCGCCTCGCCCAGCCAGCCGCGCTCGATGGCGCCTGCATGCATGGCGTACTCGCCGCTGACCTGGTAGGCGAACGTGGGCACGCCGAAACGCTCCTTAGCACGCCGCACGATGTCCAGATAGGGCATGCCGGGTTTGACCATGACCATGTCTGCACCTTCCGCGATATCGAGGCCTATCTCATGGAGGGCTTCATCGCCGTTGGCGGGGTCCATCTGGTAGGTCTGCTTGCCGGACTTTCCCAGGGTGGCAGATGAGCCCACTGCATCGCGAAACGGTCCGTAGTAGGCCGAGGCGTATTTGGCGGAATAGGCCATGATCTGGGTGAGATCGTAGCCGTCGGCGTCCAGAGCGCTGCGGATCGCGGCGACCCTGCCATCCATCATGTCGGAGGGGGCGATCACATCGGCGCCCGCAGCGGCGCATACGCGTGCCTGCTCACACAGGATCGCGACAGTGGCGTCGTTGTCCACGTAGCCGGCATCGGTCAGCACCCCGTCATGGCCGTGAGTGGTGTATGGGTCGAGCGCTGCGTCGGTGATCACGCCAAGATCGGGCAGCCGCGCTTTCAGCGCGCGTACAGTCTGGGGGACGAGCCCATCCGGGTTGGTTGCCTCTTCACCGCGGTCGGTGCGCACGCCACTCGGCACGTTCGGGAACAGGGCAACGGCGGGGATGCCAAGTGCCTGGGCAGCCGCCGCTTCCTCAACGAGCAGATCGATGGACCGCCGCGATACGCCAGGCATGGAGTCGATGGGCTCTTCATTGCCTTCTCCGGGTATGACGAACAACGGGTAGATCAGGTCGTCTGCGGTCAGGGTGCACTCGCGTACGAGACGCCGGGAGAAGTCGTGGCGCCGATTGCGCCGCATGCGGGTGCCGGGAAATTGCCGGGACATCAGTCGTTCTTCCTGTGTTATGGCTGGATAGCGCTGCCGATGGCTTTGCGCCAACGCTTCACTGCCCGGCGCAACAGCCGTGGTTCGCGCAGCGTCACGGCAGTGAGCAGGGCGCCGTACAACTCTGCAAGCATCTGCTCCGCCAGGCGCGCAGCACGCTTGCTGCGCCCATTGAGCAGGCCATCGTAGGCTGTTGTCACCTGTTCGCGCCAGTCGGCCAGTGCCCGGCGCGCATCTTCTGCGTGCTGCCCCTCGGCGGCCTGCGCCAGAACGCATACCAGGCAGTGCTGGGTGCCGCGCTCCGTGTACCGTTCGAAGCCGTCCAGAAAAGCCATCAGCTGCTCCGCCGCTTCGCCAGGTGGTTGCAGCTTGTCGTATGCCAGTTGCTGGGCGCGGCTACAGGCGTTTCGCAGCAGCGTGCCGGCCATTTCCGCTTTGCCGCCCGGGTAGTGATGATACAGGCTCGCCTTGCTCAGGCTGGTTGCTTCAGCGAGCTGGGCAAGGGTCGCGCCGTCGTAGCCGCGCTGCAAAAACACCTGTAGTAGCTGCTCATCGAGCGCTGCACGCGAGGATTTTGCTCTGTCGTTCACGACGCAAGTATAGCCGAACGAACGTTCGAAAGAGGAATGTGCAGACGAATTCTGCGATTGGCACCCTGCGGCCTGCGGCGGGATACAATGGCCTGCGACCCTTTGACGGGCTGGTGCATCTATAAGCTATGGCTGGATTTGCGGACGTCGAGATCCCTGTAGGCCTTGCCGCGCGTGTGGTACGCGGTGAGGAGGATGCGCTCGCGCACGTCTACCAGCTATTGAGCCCGCCGGTCATGTCCATGGGCTATCGGCTGCTCGGCAGCCGCGCAGCGGCGGAAGAGGTCGTGCAGGACGTGTTCATCCAGCTTCTGGAGCACGCCCACACGTTGCGCCAGCCTGCGGCGCTGGTGGGATGGGTGCGCAAAACCGCGACCAACCACTGCCTGATGCGCCTGCGCTCGCCCTGGAACAAGCGACGCAGCGGTGAAGAGCCATTGGATGGCGCAGACGCCATGGAAGACGCAGAGCGTATGCACGGTCTGTCCGACGTCGAACGGGCGTTGGCGCAGCTACCCGAGCAGACGCGCATGGTGGTGTGGTTGCACGATGTGGAAGGCTACACCCACAAAGAGATTGGTGCCCTGATGGGAAAAACGGCGAGTTTCTCTAAATCCCAGCTCGCCAGAGGATACAGCGCGCTCATGCAGCGGCTGAGAGGTCATGATGAGTTTGAACAAGCCGACGATAGAAGAACTGCTTGCACTACGTGATGGCGGCGACCTGAGCGCAGATCGCGCCCGGGAGTTGGAAGCCGATGCGCGGGCTCGCGCGGCCCT
>JAUILW010000031.1 GCA_030432795.1 Gammaproteobacteria bacterium | reverse complement strand
CACTGCTCACTGCAACGAACTCTTCGCTTCCCGAAGTGGCCGGCGATGCAGCGATTTACGCGGAAGCCGAAGACGTTGCCTCTATTGCACAAGGCATGCGCCGTCTCGCGCTGGATGCTGACTTGAGGTCAACACTCAGCGCTGCGGCGCGTCGTCGCAGCGAGCAGTTCTCCTGGGATAAAGCGGCCAACGCGACCCTCAGAGTGCTCGAAGACGCCGCGTCCAGCTGAGACCAAGGGCGATCGCCACCGGCAGCCAGAACAACAGCCAGGTCGAGCCAATCTTGTCGAGCAACTCATAGCCGTCGAGCATGAAAGCGGGCAAAGCAATGCCCAGCACAGCGAGCCCGAGTTTCGCATCTGGCTGATCGTAGTGATCGAACAGCACGCTCAAGGTGCTACCGATCAGCATCAGGAACAGCACAAGCCCTATCAAGCCGCCCTGATACAGACTCGCTAAATAGAGGCTATGCGGATGATGAAAGACGATGCCCTGGATAAAAAAATCATCCGAAGTGTACGCACCCAGTCCCAGCCAGTAGTTTCCCTCACTCAACCGCGCAATCGCCTCGCTCCAGATCTCCGGACGAAAGCTGGTTCCACGGGGCATGACCAACGCACGCGATTCTGCATCCATGATCAACGCAACGACTGCGACACCAAGCAGCAGTGCCACTGCTGCAAGGCTGGCGACGAACCGCTGACGGTCAGAAGTACTTTCAGCCAGGGCGAGTACCGACAAACCAACAGAGACGCTCACCCAGGCATTACGCGAATCCGAGGCGATGACCGCTGCGGCTCCGGCAAGTAGCGCAATGCCGCCGACTATTTTCCACGGCATAGAGTCCCGCAGGCAGACCTGAAGCGCGAATATCATCACCACGCCAAACACCAGCGCAGCCACAACGTGGGTATCCAGCTGGCCCAGCCCGTTCAGGCGACCGTCGGACGGGTTTGTCCACAGATAGACAGCAATTGCGGCGACCATTGCCACGAGCCCAACCGCGGCAACACCACGGCGAAGCCACAAGCTGATGATGCCGCGCAACTGCACCTCAGCGAAGGCGACCACAAAGCAGAAAATCAGCAGCGCACGCACCCAGACGCTCATGACGTCGCGCCAGGAAAAAGGTTCCGACCAGAGCGCAGAAAGAGCGAAATAGAACAGCGTGATCGCTATCAGCCAGAACAGACGGCTGCCGCCGACGTCAGCCCACCTGGCAGGCGACGCCAGTACCAGCAGCGCTAGAACATAGGTGAGCAGGCTGGCGCCGCTCTGTGAGCTCAACAAAAGTACGGATGCGACACAACAGATCAGAATCCAGGATTCTGCGGCGATGCGATCTGGCAGGGTTCTCAGCACGTCGTCGCTACGCGGGGGGACAGGTCGATATTAGTTGCCACAGAGCGACGGCGCCAGCAATGCAGTACTCCAATCGGCAGAGCCCCAACGTCCCAACCCGCACAACGGACCTGCGCCTGGGAGGGTTCTCAGGCACCTCGAATACCACAACTATGAAGTGGTGGGCCCACCAGGACTCGAACCTGGGACCAATGGATTATGAGTCCACTGCTCTAACCAACTGAGCTATAGGCCCGCGGGGAAGGGGCGGCGGTAGCCGCCCCGCTTACGCTTAGCGCCGTCCGGTCTGCTCCATCCACTCGTCCAGGAAGCTGCGCAGATGCTCGGAGCGACTCGGGTGACGCAGCTTGCGCAGCGCCTTCGCCTCGATCTGACGAATACGCTCGCGCGTCACGTCAAACTGTTTGCCCACTTCCTCGAGCGTGTGGTCGGTGTTCATGTCGATACCGAACCGCATGCGCAGCACCTTGGCCTCGCGAGCGGTCAGACCGCCAAGTACCTCGCGGGTGGCCTCCTTCAGACCTTCGCCAGTAGCGAGCTCCACAGGTGAACCGATGGTCACGTCCTCGATGAAGTCACCCAGGTGTGAGTCTTCATCGTCGCCAATCGGCGTTTCCATGGAGATCGGCTCCTTGGCGATCTTCAGCACCCGGCGAACCTTGTCTTCCGGCATGTCCATACGCTCACCGAGCTCTTCCGGGGTGGGCTCGCGGCCCATTTCCTGCAGCATCTGCCGCGATACCCGATTGAGCTTGTTGATCGTCTCGATCATGTGCACGGGAATGCGGATGGTGCGTGCCTGATCGGCGATGGAACGCGTAATAGCCTGACGGATCCACCACGTGGCGTAAGTGGAGAACTTGTAGCCGCGCCGGTACTCGAACTTGTCCACCGCCTTCATCAGGCCGATGTTGCCCTCCTGGATGAGATCCAGGAACTGCAGACCGCGGTTGGTGTACTTCTTGGCAATAGAGATCACCAGACGCAGGTTGGCTTCGACCATATCTTTCTTGGCGCGGCGTGCTTTCGCCTCGCCCATGGACATACGGCGATTGATCTCCTTGATCTCGCTGATGCTCAGGCCCGTGTCAGCCGTGAGCGACTTCAGCTTCTTCTGCGCCCGCAGGATCTCGTCACGACGCGCTTCCACTCGCGAGGAGTAGTCTTTTTTCGCCTTGGCGAGTTTGTTAACCCAGGCTACGCTCGTCTCGTTGCCGAGATACGCCTTGCGGAACACATCGCGAGGCACACCGGCCTGGCGAACGCATACCGTCATGATGGCGCGCTCCTGACGACGCACAGTCGCCAGCGCGCGTCGCGGCATGTCTACCAGCTCGTCGAAGTGACGGGGCACCAGCTTGAACGGCGAGAATACTTCCGCCAGCTTCTCCGATGCCTCTTTGCCTTCTTTCGTGTCGCGACCCTTTTCCTTGTAGGTCTTTAAGGTCTTGGTGTGTTGGCGCTTCAACGCGGTGAATCGCCTCTTTGCTTCGACCGGGTCCGGCCCCTTCGGCTCGTCCTCTTCGTCGTCGGATTTGTCTTTCTTGGCATCAGGACCAACCTGTGCCGCTTCCGGAACGTGATCTGTCGGATCGAGATAGCCAACCAACAGGTCGGCCAGCTTGTCTTCCGCAGTAACCGCCGCATACGTTTCGAGCAGGTACTCCGCGGTACCCGGGTATGCGGACACTGCGGAAAGCACATCGCGAATGCCTTCTTCGATGCGCTTGGCGATCGCGATCTCACCCTCCCGGGTCAGCAGCTCTACCGTGCCCATCTCGCGCATGTACATGCGTACCGGGTCGGTGGTGCGACCGGCTTCCGTTTCCACCGCTGCAAGCGCTGCCGCAGCTTCTTCAGCCGCCAGTTCGTCAGCGGTGTTTTCTTCAGAGCTCAACAGCTCGTCGGCATCCGGGGCCGTCTCGTAAACGGTGATGCCCATGTCGTTGATCATGCGGATGATGTCTTCGATCTGATCCGGATCGGAGATATCGTCCGGCAGGTGGTCGTTGACCTCCGCGTAGGTCAGATAGCCCTGCTCTTTGCCTTTGCCGATCAGCTCTTTGAGCCGTGACTGCTGCTGAGCCGTGGTTGCTGCGTTACTCATGACACCTCGTCGTCATTCGACCGTTGTTTCGCTGCGCCCTCATCATCTGGCGCGACTGATTTCATGGCTCGACCGGCGGCACAGGCGCACTATCACCGCTGCCGCGAATAGCGTGCAGGCCAAGTGACAGCGCTCATGCTGCTGGTGCTGAATGCGGGCGTGTTGGGAGTGTTTACCCGGCTTTGCGTCGCCTGCTCCAATCGGGAGCGTTTTGGGCGATCCTGTTGCCGTCGGTACTGGTTGCCATGGCCCGGCGTAACCACGCATTCTAGTTCCTGATATGGGCTCTCCGCAAGCCGATTCAAGATGCCTAAAGCCTAGTCTGCCGCGCCCTCGGATGCCGACTGTTTCCGTGACAGGTATCGCAAAAGGTTCTCGCGGCTGGGATCTTCTTTGACCGCCCGGAGCAGTTCTCGTTCCGCTCCCCGGTGCACCTGGCGGATGTACTGATCAATTCCATCCAGGAACTCCTGGGCGGCCAGCTCATCCGCCATGTCACGCGGGCGCTCAGCCAGGCGCAGCAACGTGGTGTAGTCCGCCTCATCGGCCCAATGGGCGAGCAACTCCTCCACTCCCGCCTCCTCGTGCTCCCCAAGAAACGCAACCACCTGCGCGAGCAAACCCGGCAGCTCATCGAACTGACGCCTCTTGTCAGACGACAGGGTATCGACCAGCCTCGGTTGTTTGAGCAAATGCGTAAGTAAGCGATCACTCATCCTGGAAAGCGCGCCAGAGCTAACCGGAGGCGCCGGGCGCGCAGGTCGGCGAGCCTCACGGGGCGCGGCCGCAGCGCTCAGACCATCGGTCATCGCGGCGAGCCGCGCCTGCATGAAGTCCCGCAGCAGGCCCGCCTGCACGAGCTCCATGTAGGGTGCCGCAAGCCCCGCCAGCTTGGCTTTGTCGGCCACCGAGTCGAGGCTTAACCCATCGCTCAACTTATCAAACAGGTAGTCCACCGCCGGCACGGCATTATCCATGTGGCCGGTGAACGCCGCCGCGCCGCCCTTGCGCACCAGACTGTCCGGATCTTCGCCCTCCGGCAGAAAGGCGAACTTGAGCTGTTTGCCCTCGCTGATCTCCGCAAGGGCCGCTTCCAATGCCCGCCAAGCCGCCTGCCGACCCGCCTGGTCGCCATCGAAGCAGCACACCGCCTCGTCCGTGTATCGGAAGATCTTGCGAAAGTGCGGCCGGCCAACGCTCGTTCCCAGGGTTGCCACCGCATAAGGCACTCCGGCCTGCGCCAGAGCGACGACATCCATGTACCCCTCGACCACGACGACCCGCCGCAGTTGCCGATTGCGCGTACGCGCTTCGAAGAGCCCATAGAGCTCCTCACTCTTGTGGAACACTGGTGTTTCCGGGGAGTTCAGGTATTTCGGCCCGCCGTCGCCGCCCATCACCCGACCACCAAACCCAATGACCCGACCGCGCAGGTCGCGGATCGGGAACATGATGCGCTCACGGAAACGGTCGTAGACTCGACCCTTGTCGTTGCGCGTCAATAGCCCGGATTCCAGTAGCTGCGCCTCGGTAAAAGCGGGCAACGCCTCTTTGACGTTCTGCCAGCCTTCAGGCGCATAGCCAATGCCGAAATCTCGAGCCGTAATGCCAGCAATGCCCCGCCCCTTCAGGTAGGCAATGGCGTTCGCGTCATCCTTCAGGCGGGCACGAAAGTACGTCTCAGCGCCGGCCAACGCCTGATACAGCGGCTCGTTTTCGGCACGCCGATCGGTCGCCACACTCCGCTCGCGCGGCACCTCCATACCAACGCTGGAGGCAAGGCTCTCGACCGCATCGAGAAAGTCCATGCGATCGTGCTCCAGAAGAAAGGTCAGCGCGGTGCCGCTCGCCTGACAGCCAAAGCAGTAGTAGAACTGTTTGTCAGGGCTCACGGAGAACGACGGCGTCTTCTCGTCGTGGAAGGGGCAGCGAGCCTGGTAGTCTTTGCCGGCTTTCTTCAACGGCACGCGCTGATCGATGACGTCGACGATATCCACCCGCGCCAGGAGGTCATTGATAAACGATTGCGGTATACGGCCGGCCATGGCCGCGAGACTACAGCATCCGGTCGGTTACTTGGAGCGCCCGTAGACGTCCTCGAAACGTACGATGTCGTCTTCACCAAGGTACGAACCTACCTGTACCTCAATGAGCTCGAGCATGAGTTTGCCGGGATTGCTCAGGCGATGCTTTGCCCCCACGGGAATATAGATCCCTTCGTTTTCCGACAACATCTCCGTGCGCTCGCCACACACCACCTCCGCGGTGCCCTGCACCACGATCCAGTGCTCCGAGCGATGGTGATGCATCTGAAGAGACAAACGTGCTCCGGGCTTCACCTTGATTCGTTTGACCTGGTAGCGCGCGCCGTTTTCCACGGTTTCGTAGCTACCCCAGGGGCGAAACACCTCGCTGTGGCAGACATACTCTTCCCGGTTCTCCGACTTGAGCCGGTTCACCACCTCTTTGACGTCCTGCACGCGGTCTTTCGCCGTGATCAGCACTGCGTCCGATGTTTCGACGACAATGAGATTGTCTACACCGATTGTGGAGACGAGCCGGTTCTGCGCCAGCACATAGGAGTCGTGGGTGTCCACGGCGACCACGTCGCCATCCAGGTGGTTACCCTGCGCGTCCCGCTCCGACTCATCCCAGATCGCAGACCAGGAACCAACATCGCTCCAGGCGAACTCAACAGCCAACACCGACGCCTTGTCGGTCTCCTCCATCACGGCGTAGTCGATGGACTCGCTCGGCGCCGACAGGAACGCATCTGAAGGCCGGAAAAAATCCAGATCTTTCTCACCAGCCGCGTAAGCTTCCGCTACGGCACTTGCGATCGCTGGACGCCGCAGCCGCAGCTCTTCGAGGTAGGTTGCAGCGCCGAGCGCGTACATGCCGGAGTTCCACAGGTACCTGCCGCTAGCCAAGTATTGCGCCGCCACGTCGGCGTCAGGCTTCTCTACGAACGAAGACACAGGCACCACGCAGTCACCACCTACCGCCGCCACCTCGATGTAGCCATAGCCTGTTTCAGGCCGCGTGGGTGACACACCAAAAGTCACAAGACGGCCTTCAGCAGCGGCAGCCGTCGCAAGCGCAGCTGCTTGCGCAAATGCCTCCGCGTCGGGTACCAGGTGATCGGAAGGCAGAAAAAGAAGTACCGCGTGCGGGTCTTCCTCCAACGCCCGGTGCGCTGCCAGTGCGATCGCCGGCGCCGTGTTGCGGCCGGCCGGCTCGAGGATGAGGGAGAGCCAATCCACGCCGATAGCTCGGCATTGCTCTGCTACCAGAAACCGGTGGTCTTCGTTGCAGACGATAATGGGTGGGGTGCTCGTCGCTGCACCAGCCCTGAGCAGGGTGTCTTGCAGCAGAGAGCGCTCTGAAAACAGCGCATGAAACTGCTTGGGAAAAAGCTCCCGCGACAGTGGCCAAAGCCGGGTGCCGGCCCCACCCGCCAGAATCAGCGGCACTACGGTCGACATGCACGCATCCTTGATCGTACGTAAATTCCGGGCCAGTGTATCAGCTCGTCCGCCGTAGATTGGGACACGCCTCTCAGCCCACTGGGTCGTGGGGTCTCTCAGCCCAGCCGGGCTTTCACCAGGCCGCTTACCTGGCCCATATCGGCTCGGCCCTGAATCTGTGGCTTGAGGTGCGCCATGACCTTGCCCATGTCCTGCATGGAGGTCGCGCCAACCGCAACCACCGCCTCTTCAACGAGCCCCGCAAGGGCTTGCGGGTCCAGCGGCTGGGGGAGAAATTCCTGAATCAGGTCGAGTTCGAACTGCTCTTTATCCGCAAGATCGTCCCGTCCGGCCTGCCGAAACTGCGTGAGGGAGTCATTGCGCTGCTTGCGCATGCGATCAAGCACGGCAAGCACATCCAAATCGTCAAGTTCTTTGCGCTCATCGACTTCAACACGCTTGATCTCAGCGCCAATCAGGCGGAGCGCCGCCACCCGCTCTTTCTCGCGCGCTTTCATAGCGACCTTCGTGGCCTCGCTGATGCGCGCTTTAAGATCCATCAATACAGCTTTTCGAAACGCCGCGATTCGCGCTGAAGCTTCTTCTGGTACCGTTTCACCGCTGCCGCTGCCTTGCGCTTGCGCACGGAGGTGGGCTTCTCATAGAACTCGCGGCGCCGGACCTCGCTCAACACGCCTGCTTTTTCGCAGGAACGCTTGAAGCGTCGCAGAGCGACATCGAACGGCTCGTTTTCCTTGACCTTGACGTGGGGCATGCGACCCTTATTGGCTCGTAAAAAGGCGGCGGATGATACTTGCATTGCGTAGCGGATGCAAAGCATCCAAGATGCGCGCCATGATCGTTCTCGGCATCGAAACGTCCTGCGATGAGACGGGGCTTGCGCTCTACGACAGCGCGCGTGGCCTGATCGGCCAGGTGCTGCACAGCCAGATAGACCTGCACACAGAGTTCGGCGGCGTGGTGCCGGAACTCGCCTCCAGAGACCACATCCGCAAGATCGTGCCGCTTGCCCGTGAGCTGCTTCAGAGTGCCGCGCTCGGACCCGAGGATCTGAACGCCGTAGCCTATACCGCAGGACCCGGTCTGCTCGGCGCTCTGCTCGTGGGCGCCACCTTCGGCCGCACGCTGGCATGGTCGCTCGGCGTGCCGGCCATCGGCGTGCACCATATGGAGGCTCATCTCCTCGCGCCTTTACTAGGCGCAGACGCACCGGAACTACCCTTCGTCGCACTTCTGGTGTCTGGCGGCCACACCCAGCTGATGCTGGTGCGCGCGATTGGTGACTACGACATGCTCGGCGAGTCGCGTGATGACGCCGCCGGTGAAGCGTTCGATAAGGCAGCCAAGATGCTGGAGCTCGGCTATCCCGGCGGACCGCAGATCGCCGCGGCGGCGCAACAGGGCAACCCGGGCAGGTTTCGCTTTCCCCGTCCGATGACCGATCGGCCTGGCCTCGAGTTCAGCTTCAGTGGCCTGAAGACCTTCACACTCAACACCATTCAGTCGCATTCGCCGCTCACCGAACAGGATCGCGCCGATATTGCCTGCGCCTTCGAGGAGGCAGTAGTAGACACGCTGACCATAAAATGTCGACGCGCACTGGAGCAAACCGGCGCAACCGCGCTGGTGATGGCGGGAGGCGTGGCAGCCAACCGCAAGCTGCGGGCCAGGCTTAGTAGAGATCTGCGGGCACGAGTCCATTACGCCGAACCCGCGCTATGCACCGACAACGGCGCAATGATCGCTTACGCCGGAGCGCTGCGCCTTGCAACCGGTCAACGAGAGGGCCTCCAGATCTTCACCAGAGCGCGTTGGCCGATGACGGACCTCGCCCCCCTGTGAGCGATCATGTGTTTATTGAAGAACTTCGTTTCCAGGCGATCGTCGGCATTCGACCCTCCGAAAGGCTTCTACCACAAACCGTATCGATGGACATCGACATGCACGTGGATACCCGTGACGCCGCATCCAGCGGAGATCTCGCGAAATCAGTCGACTACGGCGACGTGGCCAGACGCATCGAAGCCTTCGTGGTCCGAGAACGCTTCGAACTTCTCGAGACCCTGGCGGAACGGTGTGTTCAATTGTTGCTCGATACGACTCCTGCCCACGCGGTAACCCTGACGGCCCGGAAACCCGACGCCTTGAGCAACGCTATCGTTGGAGTCCGCGTCTTCCGTGAAAGGTCCTAGTCCCGCCGACTATTGACTCTGGCCATCGTGTACCCAAGACTCCCCGCACTCGTCAGCAGGGCTCAGCGATATGGATCGGGTCGCGAATTCGCAGTGGTTTCACGCAATCGACTTTGGGGATTACGCAAGCTCCGGTCGGTTCAAACAAGGCCAGCCTCAGAACATCACCCTGTATGGAGCATTCGAGTTTCTTCAATCGCTCGATCTCACCAAGGCGTCGCTCCTCGATATCGGCACCTACGATGGCATCGTCGCATTCGGCGCGCGCGCATTGGGGGCGGCCGAAGTCCACGCGATGGACACCTTCCGACACGACACATTCCTTTTGGCCCGTGATTTACTCGGCTATACCGAACACGACGTGAACTACCATCCGTTGTTGCAGATCGAGGATCTCACATCCGAGTTCGACCGCAAGAAGTTCGACGTTATTGTCTGCGCTGGCGTTTTCTATCACATGCTCCACCCCATGCAGGCTTTCACCGAGTGCCGCAAAGTGCTGAAGGACGGTGGCATCCTGATCCTTGAAACACCGTTCGAAGACGGGCGTGACGACGCTGTGCTGTTATTCAACGGCACAGAGCAGGTGGTCAACGAACCCTACACCTACTTCGTGCCGACCCGCAGCGCACTCGTAGGAATGGCGGCACTCAGCGGTTACCGCCTCGTGGCCACCAGAGTCTTGAAAGGACCACGCCGAATCACGCTGATGCTGAAGGCAGACAGCCGTGATGCCGTGATGGAGGCCGACACCACACCTCCATTCGTAGTTCAGATGCTCAAACGGGACACATGCGACAACTCGTTTCGATTCAGCGATATTGAGTCGGATAGGGTGGAGGTCGCGGACCTGGGGTCAGGCATAGAGACTTTGGAACGGGATCGAATGATCGTGGCCACGGAAGAGGTGGTGACATTCCCCTACCATCCACCCGCTGACAGACCTCTCGCGGGAACGACTCGATTCGAAACCGCGGATGGCAACACCAAAGTCCTATAGCGCCTGCGCTTCTTCGATAGCAGCGGCACGAGCGCTGAGCAACGCAGCGCCAAGCGCAGGCCCAGTCTCGGAATAGTCAGCCGCGCGAATGGTCCGGTTTGTTCGCAGGACAACATCCTTGAGATGCTCGAGCTCACTCGCAGAACCGCATTTACGGAGGTATTGAAGAACGGGGTCGAGCCGGTCAGCATCGTGATAGCCACCGACAGCAGCTATCGAACGCGCCACCTCAGTCGACGGCCGTTGACGCCAGGACGCAAGAACCTCGCTATGCGCGACTACCTGCAACGCGAAGTCACGATACTCATTAGGCGCTTTCATGCGGCGACAGACACTGCGCACATCTTCCGCGGAGAGCGATGCACACCAAAACGCAAACCGCTCGTGCGCGCTGAATCCAACCGGAACCGTCAAGAGACGGATCGCCGCAAGCTCATCGAAAAAAGGCGAGATACCACCCACACGAAAGAGCACATCGAAAAACCTGCCGGGCGCAGGGCTTAGCAACACTTTTGCAACCTCCCCCCAAACCCGCTCTCCCGGCAGCTCACCTAGTGCTCCCTCGGCGCACATGTCATGCATCATCCGCATGGTTACGCCTGCCACAATGAATCCAGGAAGCTGGGATGCAAACCTTGCCACCCTGAGTATGCGCAGTGGATCCTCGCGAAACGCACCTCCCACCGCACGCAACACGCCCGCGCGCAGATCCTGCTCGCCACCATAGGGATCGACCAACGCACCCGCCTCAGTCATGGCGATGGCATTGATGGTGAGGTCGCGTCGGCCTAAATCCTCCTCAAGGGTGACCTCTGGGGAAGCATGCACCACAAAGCCTCTATGACCCGGGGCGCTTTTTCGCTCGGTGCGGGCGAGCGCGTACTCTTCGTGAGTTAGAGGGTGGAGAAAAACCGGGAAGTCCGCACCGACCCGCTGATAACCACGCCGTTCCAATTCCTCCGCGGTCGCCCCAACCACAACCCAGTCGCGATCAACTGCCGTTTTGCCAAGCAGCATGTCTCTCACGGCACCGCCAACCATGTAAGTCTGCATCGCTTGCGCCCAACCGGCAGGCGGTTACCGGCAGACCCTACGGGGAGATCAGGAAAGGAAAGTAAACCGTGTTCAGCCGCGACGATATCGCCGGATCATACATGATGACCTGAGGCTGAAAGCTGGCGCTGAAGCCGTACACGCCAACCTCGGACGAGTTGTTTCCATTCAAGCTGTTCACTACCACCAAACGTTCAGCATCGAAATCCGGTGTGACGAATATGCTACTGAGCTGCGCACCCGTACCCGAGTCGTGAGTAGCCAGCACCGTGCGTTGAGTGGAATCCACCTGCACCGCGATGGCGATCTCATCCATGCCGTTGCCGCTGAAGTCCGGGAGAACGGCAAGTGGATGCCGACCGAAGACCGAGGATCCGGCAGGGCGGTAAAAAATGGTCCGCACCGCATTGCCGGAAGACGTATCGCCAATGCGCACAGCAATCGGACCGCTATTGGTACTGGGATCATCAATACGTTTCACTAGAGCAGCGATATCTGGAGCGCCGTTGCCATTGCTGTCGTTGATCACCGCCACGTTGTAAAGGGCATAGCCCGTTGGCATCCAGATGCTGGAGATAACAGAACCGGTGCCAAGATCCCGGATCTGCACGATGCCTCTCGAGCTACCCTGTTGGATCATTGCCAGTGCCAGCTCAGGTGCGTTGTTGCCGTTCACGTCCGGCACCAACGCCATATCAACGGGATGAAAGCCCGGCGAAAAATATACATTGCGGACAAACGCGCCTGCGTTCGAATCGCGAATCTGCGCGGCCACCGCACCGTCGGAGTCGCGGGTATGGAGCACTACGAACTCTTCCACTCCGTTTCCGCTAATGTCCGGTATAGCGATTGCCTCCCGCGGAGTATGCCCTGGGGAGAACCAGATGTTGCCAACATTCGCACCGGTTGACGGATCACGGACTTCCACAAGGGTACGGCCGTCTGAGTTTCGACGTTGCACCGCCGCGAGATCAGGGACTCCATTTCCATTGCGGTCCGAAGCGACAAAGGTCGTGGTTGGGGTGTAGCCACTGAAATAGCTGAAAGTTCGCAACAAAGCACCGTCGTTGGACTCACGAACATGCACACGGCCCTTGAGGCTCGGCAGAAAACGTCGGATCGGCACGAGCTCCTGCGCTCCGTCACCGTTGAAATCATCCAAAACAACAACGTCATCAATGTTGTAGATGGAATGAACGCCCGCCAGGTCGTCATTCTGGGGCGCAATGGTCGAGCTGCCCACCGGCTCCATTATGGCCCCGCTGGTCGTTGTATGACCGATACCGATGCTGTGTCCGAGCTCATGCACCGCTACGCGGGTGAACTCTACGGTGGCTGTGGGAGGGCCGTCATAGACGCCCCAGCTCTCACTCGCATTGAACAGAATGCTGGTTTGAATCGCCTCGCCGCTGTGTGTCTGCGACCAGGTTACCGAAAGGCCAACCACATTCTGTGGCCAGTCTTCCCCGCAGGCATCCGCCGAGAAGTAAGCGGTGTTCGGGTCGTTGAAGTCACACGATTCAAGCTGCGTGTTCGTATCGGTCGTGAGCGTGAACGGCACTCCTGCACTATTCCAGCGAGACACGGCGTTCGCAAACGCCGCCTCCCAGTCAGATGGCCCTACGCTGGTGCTGGAAAGATCACCCGTGGATATATGAAAGGTTCTCTGCGGCCAGTGCCACTGCGTCAGGTCTGCAGAGTACGCGGGCGCGGTTAGCATCAGCGCCATCACCATGACGATATACTTCATCGGACCACCTGCCTGTCGTCAGCGGCCCGTCTCACAAGCTGTTGCACATGCGCCTTGAAGGCCGACACTGAGATTGCTCCCGCTATCTCTTCGGCCATCCTCACACCGCTCGGGACATGTTCATTCAACCGCGCGGTGGAACTGTCTACCTCTGCAAATCCCGCCAGCGGTCGCCCGTCAGATGTCAGCACTATCCGCTCACCTGCACGCTGGGCGATTCTAAACTGCCCCTGATTCCAACCGAGTACCGGGCTCACCAGACGCCTGGACAAGGACTCGACGAAGTAGACTCCCTCCTCTCCAACCGCAGGGACGCGAAGGCCGGAAACCCCCATACGAATGTCGCCCACTGTGCCGCCCAGAAACGTGAGCTGCACCGTCTGGTGTGACGAGCCGACGATGACGTCAGCTACCGAAAACGTGACATGGGTAACAATCGCGTTGCCTGACTCGCTCCACGCGCTCTCGACGGAGACCACACGCCCTTCAAAGGCGACTTCTGCTTCGGCCACCAGCTTCTCAAATGGCATCTGTACAACACTGGCACCGTGGCTCACCCCAAAAGCGCCAATACACAACGCAAGCGCGGCCCCGGTACGTACCAGCAGACGCCTCAATGAACGCCTTATTGAACGCTTCATGACGAAGATCCTGTCGGTAATCTACGGCCCAGTATACGCAGAAAATGTAAACGATCAGTGCGCATCTTGTGCGCTAGGCCGCTTTTGTGTCTCCTGGACAGCTCTGCAGCAGCTCCTGTTCGCCGTTCTCCCGCAACACCTCCACATGCACGGGAAAGCCCCAGAGCCGGTGCACATGCTTGAGCACCTCCTCCGTGCTCGGCCCCAGCGGCCGACGCCTGTGTTCGGTATGGCGCAAGGTCAGGCTGCGGTCGCCTCTTCGGTCTACGCGCACGATCTGAAGATTCGGCTCGCGATCACCTAAGTTGTACTGGCTGGCAAGCAGCTCCCGTACGCGCCGGTAACCGCTGGGATCGTGGATGGCGGCGACTTCGATTTCTTCATCACGGTCGTCATCGCGCACTGCGAACAGGCGCAGATCACGGATCACCTTTGGCGACAGGTACTGCAGCACGAAGCTCTCGTCCTTGAAGTCGCGCATGGCGCCGTCCAGCACCATATGCCAGTCACGCCCAGCGATGTGCGGAAACCACTCCCGATCCTCGTCGGTGGGCTGCTCACACATGCGCCGCAGGTCGCTGTACATGGCGAAGCCAAGGGCGTAAGGGTTGATGCCGGAGTAGGCCCGCGAGTCGAAGGGCGGCTGCGCGGTTACGGCGGTGTGCGACGCCAGAAACTCGAGCATGAAGCCATCGGTGACGCGGCCGCGGTCGTAGAGCTCGTTCAGCAGCGTGTAGTGCCAGAACGTCGCCCAACCCTCGTTCATCACCTGCGTCTGCCGCTGTGGGTAGAAGTACTGCGCGATCTTGCGCACGATCCGCACCACTT
>JAUILW010000548.1 GCA_030432795.1 Gammaproteobacteria bacterium | reverse complement strand
GTTTTTTGCGCGTCTCGCGCCAGGCTGCTGGTCAGTGCGTGCTTGCCCATGCCCGGACCGCCGACGCTCAGGTAGAACAGGGTCTCTCCTCGCAGCACCCGCTCCATGAATTCTGAGAACGCCGCGATTGCGTCGTCCCGGCCGTAGAGTTTCTGCGGCAACGACAGTTGGCTCGGCGCGTCGGTTCTGCCGAGTTTGAAGGTGATGGCGTTGCCGTGGCGGCTGCCTTCGAGGAGATCATCGACGACACCCGCGGCGCTCTGGTAGCGGCTCTCCGGCTGCTTGGCGAGGAGCTTGCTGACCAGCTCCGACAGCCAGGTGGGGACCTCGTCGTTGGCGTCTTTCAGGCTCGGGGGGGTGCTCGCGATGTGTGCGTGAATGAGTTCCAGAGGGTCGGTGTTGGTGAAAGGCGGCACGCCGGCGAACAGCTCGTATAGCGTCGCGCCGAGCGAATAGAGATCTGTGCGGTAGTCCACCACGCGGTTCACGCGCCCGGTTTGCTCAGGTGCGATGTAGGGCAACGTGCCTGACAGAGAAGTGACCGGATCGGCGCTCGCCACCTCCCGCTGAGAAAGCGTGGCCAGGCCAAAGTCGATGAGCCAGACCGACGGCGAACCGTCGTCGTTCATGCGCAGCAGGATGTTGCCTGGGTTAACGTCGCGGTGGATGACCCCTTCATCGTGTATCGATTGCAGGGCCTGACTGATGCGCACGCTGATCAGGAGGCGATCGCTGAACGAGAGGGCGCCCTCGCGGATCCACTCGCGCAGGGCTCGCCCGCCGACGTCCTCGTAGACGATGCGGTGGCCGACTTCGTCAAACGCCAACGCCCTGCAGACGTAGGGGCTGGTCAGCGACTGGTTGAGATGGAACTCGTGGTGGTAGCGGGCAATGGCCTGCGGCGACTGAGCTGCCGCCTTCAGCGCTTTTTCAATACGCCGACGCTCGCCATCGTCCGCCTCGTGCACCGTGCGGTGCACCTGCGTGGTGGCGCTGGAGTAGATCTGTTCAGGGTCGCGGTTCAAGCCACTTCGGGAGTGAAGAGGTACCCTGTGCCATGGATCGTGGTGATGATCTTGGCGTTGGCGGCACGCTCACCAAGCTTCTTGCGCAGCTGTCCAACCAGTACGTCGATGTAGCGATCGTCCGGGAACCACTCGCGGTTGCGGATGCGGTTCATGAGCTGATCTCGGTTCATGACTTCGCCTGCTTTCTCCATGAAGGCGAGCAGAAGCTGGTACTCGCCAGCGGAAAGCTGTGAGGTGATACCGGTATCGTCGGTGAGTTCACGCTTGTTCAGATCGAGTTTGAAGCCGCTGAACAGACGGATGTGGCCCTTGCGCTTCTGACTTTGCTGGATATGTACCCGGCGGATCAGATTGCGCGCACGGCTCAACAGCTCCCGCGGGTCGAATGGCTTGGTCACGTAGTCATCCGCGCCGCTTTCCAGCCCCAGGATACGATCGATCTGCTCGTTCTTGCTGGTGACGAGGATAATGCCTACGTCTGAGTTGGCGCGGATTTCCCGCGTCAGCGTGAGGCCGTCCTTACCGGGCAGCTTGATGTCCAGAAGCACGAGAATGACGTCAGTTTCGTTGACGAGCCTTTGCACCTCGTCGCCGGAACCCGTGGACGACACGAGAAAGCCTTCGTCTTCGAAGTAGGAAACGAGCTGTTCCCGGGTGATCGGTTCGTCTTCGACGATTAGTATGTGGTCCTGTTCAGCCATGGTTCCCTGTCCAATTGGAACTGCGTTTCATGCCGCATGTGAAGCTGCGATTGATATACGTCGACATACTACGCGGCGGCTACCCGTTGCTCGAGCTGTTATGCAACGATTACATGACGAATTCAACCGAAGTTACGCGGGGTGTGGACCGCGTCACGGTTGCGCCATGAAGATCCCACCGGAGGCGGTCAGTACAGAAGCGCTCGAGGCGATTATCGAAGCGTTCGTTTTGCGGGAAGGTACAGATTACGGGCGCGAGTTCAGCCTTCAGAGCAAGTGCGCTCAGGTGCACCGATCGCTGATGGCAGGCACCGCAGAGCTCTTCTACGACCCGGTAACCGACACCACGGACATCCGCCCGACGGATAATTGACACGGTTTTTACCGTTTGCCGCCGTCGCTTTGAATCATGTCACGGAAATCCGGCGCGCAAACGCCGACTATCGCGTCGGTTTTGTATGGAATTCTGACGGGTGCGACGCAAGACGCTGACATGGGTGGTGCACATCATGCTGCTAGCCGCCAGCGCCGCGACGCATGCCATCGGAACGGAAGCCGGGACGATGATCAGCAATACCGCGTCGGTGACATTCGAGATTGACGGCACCCCACAACCGCCGGTGCGCAGCGCGGCGGCGGTTACCCGTGTGGATGAGCGCATCGACGTTGCGGTGGTGAGCCTGGATGGTGGGCTGCCGCTGAATCCCAGCGCCACCGGGGAGGCCACCGTATCGTTCGAAGTGGCAAACATCGGTAACGGCGCGGAGCGCTTCCGGCTGTATGCGGATCCGCACGTAGACGAAGGCGGTTTCGATCCGGTGCTGGTACAGACGTACGTGGAGAGCAATGGCGTTCCCGGCCTGCAGGTGGGTGCCGCGGGAGATACGCCCTATGCGCAGGGCGACGCTCCCGAGTTGGTGCCGAA
>JAUILW010000547.1 GCA_030432795.1 Gammaproteobacteria bacterium | reverse complement strand
TGGGCGATCTCCGGGTTGGCGAGCACCATGATGTCGCGATCCACATACACTTCATTGGCGTCCGGCGTGGGCGCGTTGGCCAGGCCTCGCGCGCCACTGTCCGCTAGCACCCCGGTAAACTCCGGGCGGCCTTCGAACGGTGCGCCGGCGCCGTACTGCACGCGGCCGTCGCCGTTCTTGTCGAGCCAGGCAATGAGGCCCACGTCTTCCCAGTTCTTGAACCAGTCGTCGATCTGCACGTAGGGCTTGTCGTGCACCGTATCGACGAAGTTCAGCCGCGCAAATGCACCAACCGCGGGTGCGGTGGTGTAGAGCACGGCGATGAACAGCAGCGCCCACCCGGCAGAGCGGCGCGCGTCAGACACCTTGGGCACCGTAAAAAACCGTACGATCACGTGTGGCAGCCCCGCGGTGCCGACCATCAGCGCAAGGGTAATGGCGAACACGTCGATCGTGTCTTTGTTGCCTGCGGTGTAGGGGCCGAAGCCGAGCTCCACCAGGGTTTTGTCCAGCTTGTCGAGCACGCTCAATCCGGAGCCGTCGGCCACCGTCGCGCCCAGGCCCAGCTGCGGCACCGGGTTGTCGGTGATGAGCAGCGAGATGAAGATGGCCGGCACGAGGTAGGCAAAGATCATCACGCAGTACTGTGCCACCTGAGTGTAGGTGATGCCTTTCATGCCGCCGAGCACGGCGTAGACGAACACCACGGCCATGCCGATGACCACACCGGTGGTGATATCCACGTTCAGGAAGTTGGAAAAAACGATGCCTACGCCGCGCATCTGTCCGGCGACGTAGGTGAAGGAGATGAGGATCAGGCTCATCACCGCCACGGTGCGGGCAAAGTTGCCGTAGTAGCGGGTGCCGATGAAATCCGGCACGGTGAACTCGCCGAACTTGCGCAGGTACGGCGCCAGTAACAGCGCCAGCAACACGTAGCCGCCGGTCCAGCCCATCAGGTAGACGGTGCCGTCGTAGCCCATGAAGGCAATGATGCCGGCCATGGAGATGAACGACGCAGCACTCATCCAGTCGGCGGCGGTGGCCATGCCGTTGGCGATGGGGTGCACGCCACCGGAGGCGACGTAGAAGTCGTTGGTGGAGCCGGCGCGCGACCAGATCGCGATGCCGATGTACAGCGCGAAGCTTGCTGCGACGAAGAGGTAGGTAAGGGTCTGTGTGTCCATCAGTCGTCGTCCGATACACCGTAGCGGCGGTCGATACGCTTCATCAGCGCGCTGTACACGAAGATCAGCACCACGAACACGTAGATTGCACCTTGCTGGGCCCACCAGAAGCCGAGCTTGAAGCCGCCGAGCGGAATAGCATTGAGCGGCTCCACCAGCAGGATGCCGAAGCCGTAGGACACCACGAACCAGATGATCATGAGCACGGCCGTGAGGCGCAGGTTGGCGCGCCAGTAGTCGCGGTTGGACATGTCTTCCCCTCTCCTCGAATCGGCATTGTAATCGGTGTTCATGGAAGATTCAGTTGCGCCGTGCGAGCCTTCACCTATGCGTGTGTTTCTTCTGCTCAGCCTTCTGTTCGCCCTGCCGGCAAACGCTGGGGACCTGCGCTGCGAGGGTCGCCTCGTGGCGCGAGGTCTCACCCCTTATGAGGTGATCGAGCGGTGCGGCGAGGCGGTGTATGAAGACCGTCGCGTGGAGTTTCTCTACGAGGGCGTGCCGGTGTACGTGGATGAGTGGCTCTACGACGTGGGCGACAACCGCTTCCGGCGATTGCTGCGCTTCGAAAACGGCCGGCTGCGCAAGGTCGAGCTTCTGCGCAAGCCCTTGCGCTGAGCCTGTCAGTTGCGCGAAAACAGGTGCGTGCCCGCCAGTGGCGCATTGCCGAAGCGATCCGGCTGCCAGTGAAACTGCATCGGCGCGTGATCGCCCGGATCCAGGTCGTACAGCCGCACGACGATGCGAGCCTGCTGCCAACGCCCGTAGCCTGACTTTTCGTCGATCAGTGCGTGCGGTACCGCCAACTCCAATCGATAACCGGCCTCGGTGCGCACGATCTGGCTGTTGCTTGCCTGCGCGGTTTCCTGCATGAAGCCGAGGAGCCTGTCTGGGGGTGATTCGCCGAGCGGGAAGATGTTCATCACGCCGGCGGCCAGGGTGCCGCCGAGTACGGCCTCGCCAATACCCATGCTGGCATCGCGCAGCACTGGGGCACGTGGGTCGATGTGCACAACGATGCTGTCCTGGTCGCGGGCGAGCTTGTTCGGATCTGCCACGATGGCGTCGTCGGTGACGTCTACCGCCAGGTATAGCCAGTTCTCGTCCTGGGCGAGAGAGAAAGCGAACGAAACATCCTCCGGGCCCGTGGCGGTCGCCGCAACGTCGCCCTGGCTGCGCGCCACGAACTTGAGCCCCGGCCAGTCGTCCAGGTTGCCGTCGATCGTGGGTGCGGCATCCACCATGGGAATGCGATGCATGGTGAGCGGCATGACCGCACTGCGGGATTCGAACTGCACCGGCGCGTCGTCCACTTCAGTGGTCAACGTCCAACGCACCGCTGCGGGCAGCAGCGCACCGTAGCCGACCCCCTCGCTGACGCTGAGGTTGAGCAACAGATTGGCCGACTCGTTCGCCGGCACGGTTAGCGGCTGTAACCCTTCTATTCGGAAGTTCCCCGGCTGCGAGATGGC
>JAUILW010000546.1 GCA_030432795.1 Gammaproteobacteria bacterium | reverse complement strand
CGATGTGCAAAGTGACGCGGCCGTGCTCGGCGTCGCCAACGAACTGGAGAGCGCGGTGGGTAACCTGCTCGCTAACGCTATTCGTTACAGCCCGAACGGCGGCCGCATCGCATTGTCCTGGTCCGACGAAGGCGACCAGGCTGTGTTGAGCATCAGCGACGAAGGCGTGGGTATCCCGTCCGAGCATCTGCATCGGCTCACCGAGCGGTTTTACCGGGTGGATCTCGCCCGCTCGCGGGTAAGCGGAGGCACCGGCCTCGGTCTTGCCATCGTCAAACACGTGCTGAAACGACACAACACGCATCTGGAGGTGGACAGCCAGCTCGGTAAAGGAAGCCGTTTCTACTGCAGATTCGCCCCGGCGCAGCTTCGCCGGCCCAGTAACTCACCGTCGGCACCAGCCGAATCCCAAGCAACACGAGGAAAGCAACCATGACTTTCAGATTACTAGCCGGACTGGCCTTCGCCGTTGCCTGCGCACCGCTGCAGGCCGCGCAGGTCGATGAAAACCTCCCAGTCTATGAGCGGGTGAGCGGCATCTCCGGCAACCTGTCGAGCGTTGGCTCGGACACGCTGGCGAACCTCATGACCCTGTGGACGGAGGCATTCAAGCAGAACTACCCCAACGTCAACATTCAGGTACAGGCAGCCGGCTCTTCTACTGCCCCACCGGCGCTGACGGAAGGCACCGCCACCTTCGGGCCTATGAGCCGCATGATGAAGGACAAGGAAATCGAGGCCTTCGAAAGCCGTTTCGGCTACAAACCGATGGGAATCCGTGTGGCGTTGGATGCACTGGCGGTCTACGTGCACAAAGATAACCCCATCGAGTCGCTGACCATTCCCCAGGTCGACGCTGTGTTCTCCGTAACGCGCCGCTGCGGCGCCGGCGACGACGTCAGCACCTGGGGCCAGCTCGGCTTGCCTGGCTCCTGGGCCGATCGCCCCATCCAGCTCTACGGTCGCAACTCCGTCTCAGGAACCTACGGCTACTTCAAGCAGGTTGCGCTGTGTTCCGGGGACTTCAAGAACACGGTCAACGAGCAGCCCGGGTCGGCCTCCGTGGTGCAGGCGGCGGCGTCGTCGCTGAACGGCATCGGCTACTCCGGTATCGGCTATGTCACCTCTGGCGTGCGTGCGGTGCCGTTGGCGGAGGATGAGGACATGGATCCCATTGAGGCAACCGCGCAAAACGCGATGTCCGGAGATTATCCGCTGTCGCGTTATCTGTATGTGTACATCAACAAGAAGCCCGATACGCCGCTGTCGCCGATGACACGTGAGTTTCTCAAACTAGTGCTCTCCAAGGCCGGTCAGGAAATCGTCCTCAAAGACGGCTATATTCCGCTCTCCGGCCGGGTCGCGCGACGAGAGATCGCGAAGATCGACGCCGAGTAATCAGGCACAGATCTGACACAGCGGCGGCGAGGTTGTTTACCTCGCCGCCCGATAACAAGGACACGTAATTCCAGTGGTCACCGAAAAAGAACTCGCCGCGCTGCCCAGGCGCCGGTCGCTGATCAACTCCGTTACCCGCTACATCGTCGCACTGGGCGGTGCTGCGGTGATTGGGGCAATCGCGCTGATCTTCTTCTACCTGCTGTGGGTCATCGCGCCGGTGTTCGTGCCGGCTTCGCTGGAGGTAGAGAAAACCTTCGAGGTGTCCGCCGGTGACGTACGTCATCTGGATGTCAGCGAGAGCGGCGAGTTCGGACTGCGTATTCTGAGCACCGGCGACGTCGAGTTCATCTCGCTGGATCAGGAACAGCCGAAGATCAGCAGCCGCAGCTCGCTGGGCTTTGCCGTTGAGCGTGTAAAACCGCTGACGCCTATGTCGAATTACTACGCGCTCGTGGATGCGGATGGCACGCTTCGCGTGGTGTCCGCCTCCTATCCCGTCTCCTTCGAAGATGATCAGCGCGTGGTGCGACCGAGCTTGACCCAGCCGTTCGAAGACTCCGAACTCGATGTCAGCGGTGCGCTGGATTTCGATCTGTATTTCGAGTCCGGCACGGCATTGCTCGCGGTGCTGCGGGGCGACCATGTGGAGCTGACTCAATACCGCGATGTGGAGGAAGGCTTTGCGCTGGAAATGCCGCGGTCCACGCAGATCGATCTGGATGCGGTGTACGACCGCGTGTGGATCGGCCCGCGCGGCCAGTGGCTGATCCTGCTGAACGAGTCTGGACGACTGGAACTGTACGACGTCAAGCGGCCGCGGCGCGCCAAGCTCCTGAGCACCACACAAGTGGTTCCGGAAGATGGCCGGGTGGATGTTGCCGAAGCGATCCTCGGCAGGTACTCGTTGCTCATCGGTCAGGGAGGCGACCTGCAGCAGTGGTTCGTGCTGCGCGACGAGTACGGTTATCGCTTCGAGCAGGTGCGCGGCTTCGAGTACGACAAGCCCCTGGTAAAGATCATCCCCGAGCATCGTCGCAAGGGCTTCATCGCCCTGGACGCTGGTGGAACCGCGCATCTGGGTTACACCACCTCAAACGCGCAGCTGGCCTCTCACCCCGTCGGCCTGCCGGGTGATACGTACGCCCTATCGCCGCGCGGCAAGCAATTGCTGGCCGCGGCACCAGACGGCGCTATGCGCTTGTTCGTTATCGACAACGAGCACCCAGATATCACCTGGTCAGCGCTGTGGGACGAGA
>JAUILW010000545.1 GCA_030432795.1 Gammaproteobacteria bacterium | reverse complement strand
TCGTTGTTGAGGTTCGGCCGGTACACCGGCCGGTCATCTTCGTTGCGGTTACACATGCAACGGCCGCAGCTGCTTTTTCCGCAGCAATCGTTGTAGGAGATGATGTAGTTCTTGCCATCGGCGGGGTTATGACAGGTGCCGATCCAGGTGAGCGGCGACATCTCCGTGCCGGGCGGGCAGGCGTTATGGCTACCACCGCAGCAGCTGCACAGAAAGCCGTCGATGCCGCAGTAGCGCCAGTAATCGCAGCTGGCCGGGTTGCCGGGATCACCCTCCACGCCGGTCGTCTGTTCCGGCACGGCACTGTCGCCAGCAACGCCGCTGGCACGTGCGACCGGCAGCAGCGGGATGCTGAGCGCGGTACCGCCCAGCAGCGATCCCAGCCGACCGAGAAAGCCGCGCCGAGAGCTGCGCCGGGCGATGCTTCGGGTGGTGCGTTCGGTAATGTCGTGCAGGCGGCTCATGGTCGTTCTCCGGAGGCGATGGGGTGCACCATGTATGGCGTCTCACCTAGCTCGTTGATACGACGCAGGTGTTTGCCCGTGAAACCGTCGTACACGTCCATGCTACCCTCGATGTTGACCACCAGCAGCATCGGTTTCTCATGGTGCGTGGCGGCGATGCTCAGTGCGGGGGAGGCGAGCTCGAAGCGAGTAGTGCGTTGTTTGCGCGTGCTGTCGAACAGCCAGATTTCCGGCGCTGGGTCCTTGTGGCTGCCGTTGTAGCCGTCGGGGGTCATCCCCACCCAGAACCAGCCAGCGTCGTGGCCGGCGTTGCCGTGCCAGCCGGCCGGTCGCCAGTTGGCGTCGCGTTCCTCATCCGATGCCAGCCACCAGGGGTCGAGCAACTCCGGTTGCGCGCTGCTCACGTCCACCGGCTGCACCTTGCCGCCGTAGGTGACGAAGTGCCAGACATCGCCGATGCGGGAGGCTTTCTCGGAGATCGGGTCGTGGTCGATGTCGTTGAACGATGCACTCACCCAGCGGCCGGCCTGGGTGCCGTCGTCCGCGAGGGTGATGGCGGCCAGCGTACCGTTGCCACACAGCTGCAGGAAGCCGCCCACGGCATCCGGGTAGACCAGGCTGCAACCGGGTGTGGCGATCTCGCCGATAAAGGCGTCTTTGTGCAGGTCTATGACGCTGACGCTGGTGGCCGGGTCCATATTGAACACGAGCAGGAACCGCGCATCGTCGGTGATGGCTGTGAGCGCTTTGTTGATGACGATGTTGGCCCGCCGCGGCGGCAGCGTAATCTCGGCCACCAGGTCCAGGTTTGCGAAGTCGTACACGGCGATGAGGTCCTGCCGTTCTCCGCGCACACCCTTGGTGTGGATGGTCTCGCCTACGTAAAATTTCTGGTGGGTGAGGGAGTGATTGATGGTGGCGAACTGCCCGGCGCTGAGCATGCCGAGAAACGCGCGGCTCTCCACATCGACGATACCGAAGCTCGAGTCGATGAGGCTGCCAAAGGCGAAGTCGTGCACCACGGCGTACGTGCCGGGGTAGGGCACCGACAGTTTCTTTACGTTGGGTATGGGCTCGGCGGGCAGTTCCGCGAGCGCGGTGTGGTGTAGAAGGCTCGCCGCTACGGCGGCTGCCGCCACACCGATCGAGCGTAAGGTTTTCAGCATCGTCTCCCTCCCGAGCCGTTACGAGGGATTGTAGTGGTGTGTCCCTCGTAGTTACAGCCAGCGCCCGTGCTGGCATTCTTCGTTGCGCGCCAATATAGTACGGGCGTACAAAGTAGGCAACCTCGCAAATGACTGCGGGATAAACGATGGGCGGGATGAACGGCAGACGGCACAAACCAGGCACTGCGGCGTACGCCAACGGGCAGGAGACCGTGGTTCGCATCCTCGATGCGGCATTCGACATCGTCATCGATGAGGGAATGGCGGGTCTTTCCATGCGGCGCGTGGCGCGAGCTTTGGGTATCTCGCCGGGAAACCTCAGCTACTACTATGCGGCTAAGGCGGACCTCATCGAGGATCTGCTGACGCGGGTGATCGACGGCTACCTGCGGGAGTTCGAGCGGCTGCGTGATGTGCAGGCTGAAGACCCGGAAGCGCAGCTGCGGGCGGTGATCACCTACGTATTCGACGATCTGCAAAGCCGCTCCACCACCTGCTTTTTTCCAGAGCTCTGGGTGCTCGCCAACCGCGACGCTTGGGCGGCACAGCAGATGGAGCGGATCTACAGCGTCTACCGCTCCGTACTGGAAGACATCATCGCCCTGATGCGACCGAAGCTCAGCGCTGCGGACCGCAGCGACCTGGCGCTGGCCATTTCCGCCTGCATCGAAGGGCACACCATGTTTGTAGGTCACGACCGGCCGCACCGCGCGCGTCATGCGCGTTTGCGCGAGCTGGTGGTGACGCAGAGCGTGATGATGGTGCGCAGTGCGCCATCCACAAAAGAGCTGGTCCGCGGTAAGAACGGGCCTTAAACCATTGGGGAGTCAGAAACCATGAATCGAAAACCCACTGCCGCCTCGGCGTTGCTCTTTGCGGGGTGCGCCATGCTCGCGTCCGGCCCGCAAGCCGCGGTGATTGAGGAAATCGTCGTCACGGCGCAAAAGCGCGAGCAGAATGTGCAGGACGTCGGCATCGCGGTGAGCGCGCTCACCGGCAACCAGATGGAGCAGCTCGGCTTCGTCAACG
>JAUILW010000544.1 GCA_030432795.1 Gammaproteobacteria bacterium | reverse complement strand
GCGCATCGACGTTTTCCAGTACCCGCTCTGTGACGTGGGCGCTGCGCAGCCAGAAGACTCCGTTAGCAAGGTACAAGGCGGCGAGCAGCGCAAGCGTGCGCGGCAGCTTACGCGGGCTGATTGCTGGTGGGTCTATGGTGCGCAGCAACATCAGATCGGCCAGCGCCGCGTCGTCCAGCTTGAATGGTAGTAAGGGTCGTAGAAGGTCGAACTTCAGGTAGAAGCGACCGCGTACGAAGTGGCCGATGCGCGGCAGTACACGCCGGAAGAGATCCTCGCTGAGCGGCGTCAGCGGATCGGAGAAATTCTCCGCGACCGGCTTGAACAGCACCAGACGCTCCCGCTCCTCGGGTTGCGTACTGGTGGCGGTGATCGGTCGGGCCTGCAGGATACGAAGGTTGTCGTCCTCGAAGGCCCACTCAACATCCACGGGGTGGCCGAACAGCGTGCGGATCTGCTGCGTGGTTTCGCTGATGCGCTCCGCATCCTGCTGGCTCAGGGTGGCCACGTCGCGCTGATTGTGGGCCACGGCCGCCAGCCGGCCGCTCGGACCACCTTGCTGGTCTCCGGGTATGTACACCCGCTTGTCGCCGATGCGGGTGTGCGTGACCCGACCCCTGCGATCCACTAGGGTGCGGTCGGGAGAGACGTGGCCGTCCACCAGCGCTGCCCCCAACCCCCAGGTGGACTCGATCACGGTGCGGCGGCTGCCAGGATGGTTCGGATCCTGGGAGAAGCTTACGCCGGCGCGATCAGCGCGCACCATGCGCTGAACGATCACCGCCATCGGCTGCAGTTCACTACCCCAGGTACGGCGGTAAGCCAGCGCCTGTTCACTCCACAGGCTCAGCCAGCAGTCCACCACCGCCTCGCCGATATGCGCGTTGTCGATGAAGTAGTAGGTGTCGTGCTGGCCAGCGAAACTCGTGGCTGCACTGTCCTCGTCTACGCAGGAGCTGCGCACCGCAAACTGCGTCTGCGGAGGAAAGTGGCGGCCGATGGCATCGGCGATGACACTCACGAACTCGCTTTGCAGCCGCGGTGGGGCTGGGCGCTGATCTGCTTCACAGTTGGGCAGGTGGGCGCGAAAGGCGTCCGCAGCAATGACGAAGCCCTCCGGCACATCGAATCCGGCCTGCGCCATGGCTCCAAGGCGCGCGGCCTTCCCGCCCACATGCTGCACATGGGTGAGGTCGACGCGGTCTAGGGGGTAAATCCATTGCACGGCGAAAGGTTAGCAGTGCCGCCCATGCGCAGCGAGCGGGTTATGCGGTGGCAGGCTCCACCTGGCGGTTTACTTTGCGCCGCCCCCAGTGCCACAACATGCGCGCCTGATGGGGCAGGGCAAGCATGGCCGGTGTGGTGAGCAGCGTGAGGATCGTTGCAAAGCTGAGGCCCGAGACGATGGCCTGAGACAACGGCACCCAGAACGTCGACATCATGCCGCCATAGATGATCTCGCGGTTCACCAGATCGATGCTGAAGTTGCTGGCCAACGGCAGGAGGCCGAAAACGGTGGTGACGGTCGTCAGCATCACGGGCCGCAGACGCTGCGCACCGGTGCGCACGATGAGTGCTACGTAATCGAGTTCAGGATGCTCTTTCTTCAAGTGGTTGTACGTGTCGATGAGCACGATGTTGTTGTTCACCACGATGCCCGCCAGAGCGACGATGCCCACGCCGGTGAGGATGGCGGAGAACGGTTGTCCGGTAATGAGCAGTCCTGCCAGCACGCCGGCGGTAGACAGCACGACGGCGAACAGAATCAGGCCTGCTTGGTAGAGGCTGTTGAACTGGGTGACCAGCAGCACGAACATCAGCAATAGCGACAGCAGGAAAGCGACGCTGACGAACTGCATGGATTCCTGCTGTTCCTCGTTGGCGCCGCGGAAATCGATGTTCAGTCTTGGGTCCCAATTCTGCGCGTCGATCCAAGCTTCGAGCTCTTTGACCTTGTCGTCAGCTAGAACGTCGGGTGCCACGTTGGCGCGGATGAATTCTACCGGTATACCGTTGATACGCTGGGTGTTGTCGACGTTCTGCGCCGGCTCCCGTTTGACGAAATTGGAGATCGGTACCAGCCCTTTCTGCGTCATGATACGCAGCTCATCCAGGGCGTTGATGCCCCGCTCATTCATCGGGTAGCGCACACGAATGTCCACGGCTTCATCGGCTTTGTCGGGCCGGTACTCGCCCACCTTGACTCCGTTGGTGAGGAGCTGCACTGCCAGCCCCACCTGGGTGACGTCGGCTCCGAACAGGGCGGCCTGAGCCCTATCGACGGTGAGGCGCCACTCGATGCCGGGCAGCGTGCGGGTGTCGGCGATATCGCGCAGGCCCTGCATGCCGTTCTGCATATGCTCAACGACCTTTGTCACGGCGGGTTCCAGGAGTTCGCGCGTGTGCGAAGAGAACTGGATCTGAATGGGCTTGCCTACCGGCGGTCCCTGTTCCATCTCCTGAATTTCTACGGTAATGCCTGTGATGTTCTGCGTGCGCTCGCGGATTTCTTCGAAGATCTCCGTGCCGGTGCGATCCAGTACGTTCTCGTCGTGCAGCTCGAAGAAAATCACGCCGATGCGGTCGGAGCCGGATCGGGAAGGGCCGCCCGGGACCAGTGTTCGGGTATTGGAGGCCTGGATTCCTGGCACCTGCAACAGCT
>JAUILW010000543.1 GCA_030432795.1 Gammaproteobacteria bacterium | reverse complement strand
GAGCATTTTTCATCGACGGCACCAATCGCGCGATGTTCCGCTTCACGATGCTCAATCACCTGTGCCACGACATGGAGCAGGTGCTCGATACCAGTCGCTCGCCGGATCGTATACGCCAGGACGTCTCCCGTAGCCCTGGCGGCGACAGCCGGGTCTTTCTCAACAACTGCATCGGCTGCCACTCAGGTATGGATCCGCTGGCACAAGCCTACGCCTACTACGACTTCGCCTACGACGATGCGGCTGATCCCGACGCCGAGAATGGCAGCATCAGCTACAACGCCGAGGGCCAGACCGACCCGGCGACCGGTACGCGGGTGAAAGCCAAGTACTTCAACAACGCCACCACCTTCGAGCATGGATTCGTCACGCCTGACGACTCCTGGGCCAACTACTGGCGCGCTGGTCAGAATGCCCTGCTCGGCTGGGACCCCAACCTGACCGGCTCCGGCAGCGGCGCCAAGTCCATGGGCCGCGAGCTGGCGCAGAGCGATGCGTTCGCTTCCTGTCAGGTGGAAAAAGTGTTCGAAAACGTGTGCCTCAGGCCCCCCCAGGACGGCGCCGATCGCGCGCAGGTTGATGCCATGGTCACGTCGTTTCGCGGCTCCGGCTACAACCTCAAGCAGGTGTTTGCCGAATCTGCCGTGTACTGCATGGGGAACTAACGATGTCGAGACTCATACTACTGACGATACTGTCCATGACCCTCGCTGCCTGCGGCGGTGGTAGCGGCGCAGGCACCACAGCCAACCCGCAGACCGAGACAGCCGACGTCTCCAATTACACAGGACCGGCCCCGGCTACCAGCGACGTGCAGAGCTTCAAGCTGGCCGTGTGGGACAACCTGGTACCGAACAACCGCTGTGGTTCCTGCCACAATGACAGTCAGTCGCCCCGCTTCGTGCGCGCCGACGACATCAACCTCGCTTACGACGCAGCCAACACGGTAGTCAACCTGACCGACCCGGCAAACTCCGTCATGGTCACCAAGGTGCGGGGCGGCCACAACTGCTGGCTGACATCCGACGACGCCTGCGGTGACATCATTCAAGGGTACCTCGAAAACTGGGCGGGAGACGCGCTCGGCGGTGCGGGCAACACGATTCAACTGACAGCTCCACCCATCGCCGATCCCGGGCAGAGCAAAAACTTCCCCGTGAGCGCGAGCCTTTTCGCCAGCACCGTGCATCCGCTGCTCACCACCTACTGCAGCGGCTGCCACACCGATGCCGCCAGCGTGCCGCAGAGCCCCTTCTTCGCAAGCGCAGATGTTGACGCAGCATATGAGGCAGCGCAGTCGAAGATCGACCTGGAAACACCAGCCAATTCCCGCTTCGTGCTCCGGCTTGGGCAGGAGTTCCACAACTGCTGGAGCGACTGCAGCGCCAACGCCGCCGAGATGCAAAGTGCGATAACCAGCATGGCTGATGCCATCGCACCAACTTCGGTGGATCCGAACCTGGTGACCAGCAAAGCGCTGGCACTCACCGACGGCATACCGTCATCCTCGGGAGGTCGTCACGACACCAACGTCATCGCGTTCTACGAGTTCAAAACCGGCACCGGTAATACGGTATTCGACACCAGCGGTGTGGAGCCGGCACTGAACCTCACACTCTCCGGCAGCTACCAGTGGGTTGGTGGCTGGGGCGTGCAGTTCATGAACGGCAAGGCTCAAGGCTCAACCACCGCCAGCGCCAAGCTGCGCAACCTCATCACCAGCACCAGCGAATTCTCTATCGAATTCTGGGCGGCGCCGGCGAACGTCGTACAGGACGGACCTGCGCGTATCGTCACCTACGCGGGCGGATCGAGCACACGCAACTTCATGATCGGGCAGACACAGTACAACTACGACGTATTTCTGCGTCAGGAGAATACCGACGAGAACGGTGATCCACAGCTTTCCACAGATGCGGCAGACGAAGATCTGCAGGCGACCCTGCAGCATGTGGTGGTTACCTACGACCCGGTCAACGGCAGACGCATCTATGTGAATGGTCAATTCACCGACGATGTCGATCCCGCCACCGGAGGCAACCTCAACGACTGGGACGACACATTTGCCTTTGCCATCGCCAGCGAGGTGGACAACGACAACCGCTGGGCGGGTACGATGCGCCTGCTGGCCGTGCACAACCGCGTACTCACGCAGGAGCAGATCCAGCAGAACTTCGATGCCGGTGTGGGCGAACGTTACTTCCTTTTATTCAACGTCAGCGACCATGTCGACGTGGATGACGCCTACGTCGTGTTTGAAGTTTCGCAGTTCGACTCCTACAGCTACCTGTTCGACGAGCCGTTCTTCACCATCCTCAACGCTTCGGCAACGCCGGGCGACATACCCATGCAGGGGCTGCGCGTCGGCGCCAATGGTCGAGAACTACCGGTAGGCCAGGCGTTTGCGAACTTGAATGTGCAGATTGACGACGACGCCTACGATAACGCAAACGGGCAGCTGCGACTGTCCACCCTCGGCACCGTCGTGCCGCTGGAGAAAGGTCCGGCATTGGATGAGTTCTTCCTGACGTTCGAGATCCTCGGCAGCGCTACCAATGTCGTGGTCGAAGCCGATCCGATCGCCCCCGCAGCGCCGCCGGACCAACCACGCGATCCAGCCATCGGCGTGCGGGACTTTGCCGAAATCAGTGCAGCGATGGCGAA
>JAUILW010000542.1 GCA_030432795.1 Gammaproteobacteria bacterium | reverse complement strand
CCGAAGAGTTCGGCCTGCCACTCATGGACCTTTCTGCGCTGGATCTTGAGGCCATACCGAAAGACCTGGTTAAGGAACGCCTGATCCGCCAGCACAACGCCATGCCGCTCGTGCAGCGCGGCAGCCGTTTGTTCGTCGCAGTATCCGACCCAACCAATCTGCAGGCCCTGGACGAAATCAAGTTCCAGACCGGCGTGACCACCGAGCCCATTCTGGTCGAGGAAGACAAGCTCGCCGTGGTGATCGAGCAGTTTCTCTCCGCCAATGAGGACGACGGCCTCGGCGACCTGGATGGGGACGATCTCGAAGATCTCGACATGGACGCCCTCACGGACGATAAGCCGGCAGAAGAGGACGACCCGGGATCCGCCGCCGATGAGACGCCCATCGTGCGGTTCGTCAATAAGATGCTGCTGGACGCCATCAAAACCGGCGCCAGCGACATCCATTTCGAGCCTTACGAGAAGAGCTACCGGGTGCGTTTCAGAACGGACGGCATCCTCAAAGAGATGTCGCGGCCGCCGCAGACGCTGGGCAGCCGGCTGGCCGCGCGCCTGAAGGTCATGAGCGAAATGGACATCTCCGAGCGCCGAGTGCCCCAGGACGGCCGCATAAAGATGAAGCTGTCGAA
This sequence comes from Gammaproteobacteria bacterium, assembly GCA_030432795.1. Taxonomy (GTDB): domain Bacteria; phylum Pseudomonadota; class Gammaproteobacteria; order Pseudomonadales; family Azotimanducaceae; genus SYFY01. Next base: position 2,039 of record JAUILW010000542.1, on the reverse strand, counting down.
GTCGCGCGCCATCGATTTTCGTGTGAACACTCTACCGACCCTGTGGGGCGAGAAGATCGTGCTGCGGATTCTGGACCCCACCAGCGCGCAGATGGGCATCGACATGCTCGGTTTCGAGCCGGTTCAGAAAGACCTCTACATGGATGCCCTGCACCAGCCGCAGGGCATGATTCTCGTCACCGGCCCGACGGGCAGTGGCAAGACGGTGTCGCTGTATACCGGCCTCAATATCCTCAACACCGCGGAGCGCAATATCGCCACCGCCGAGGATCCGGTGGAGATCAACCTGGAAGGCATCAACCAGGTGAACGTGAACCATCGCGTGGGCCTCGATTTCGCCTCCGCGCTGCGCTCCTTCCTGCGGCAGGACCCGGATATCGTCATGGTGGGCGAGATCCGGGATCTGGAAACGGCAGAGATCGCCATCAAAGCTGCGCAGACCGGCCACATGGTGCTATCCACGCTGCACACCAACTCCGCCGCGGAAACCCTGACGCGTATGCGCAACATGGGCGTGCCGGCGTTCAACCTCGCAACCTCCGTGAGCCTGATCATCGCCCAGCGGCTCGCACGACGCCTCTGCTCGAACTGCAAAGAGGTGATCGAAGTGCCGCACGATGTGCTGCTGGAAGAGGGATTCACCGAGGAGGATATCGCCAGCGGCGTCGAAATTTTCCTGCCGAAGGGCTGCGATAAGTGCAACGACGGCTATAAGGGCCGCGTCGGAATCTATGAAGTAGTTAAAATTACGCCGGAAATCGCCCGTATTATCATGGAAGACGGCAATAGCCTGCAGTTGGCAGAGCAAGCCAAGAAGCACGGATTCAACGACTTGCGCCGCTCCGGACTCGTCAAGGCAATGCAGGGGCTCACGAGCCTCGCCGAAGTGAACCGGGTAACCACCGGCCACTGACGGCAGTTTGAACATCAAGAGAGTGAACCACCATGGCTGAAGCCACTTTCGTTTGGGAAGGCACAGACCGCCAGGGCAGGAAAGCCAAGGGTGAGATCAAGAGCAGCAATCCGTCGCTTGCGAAGGCGGAGCTGCGCAAACAGGGCATCGTTGCCAAGAAGGTCAAGAAGAAGACCCAGAGCATCAGCTTCGGCGGCAACGTCAAGCCGGCGGATATCGCTCTGTTTACCCGACAGATGGCCACCATGATGCGGGCCGGCGTGCCGCTGGTGCAGGCCTTTGATATCGTCGCCGACGGCCTGGACAAGCCCAAGCTCGGTCAGCTCATACGCGAAATTCGCACAGACGTAGCGGCGGGTAACAGCTTCGCCAACTCCATCCGCAAGCATCCGCTGCAGTTCGACGAGCTGTTCTGCAACCTGGTGGATGCCGGTGAGCAATCCGGTGCGCTGGAGACCATGCTCGACCGCATCGCCACCTACAAAGAGAAGACCGAATCGCTCAAGGCGAAGGTAAAGAAGGCGATGACCTATCCCATCGCGGTGCTCGTCGTGGCCTTCGTCGTGTCCGGCATCCTGCTGATCAAGGTCGTGCCGCAGTTCGAACAGGTATTTGCCGGGTTCGGCGCCGATCTGCCGGCATTCACGCAGATGGTGATCAACCTGTCGGAGTTCGTGCAGGACTGGTGGCTGATCATCGTCGCCGCCATCGCCGGGGTGATCATGGGCACTATGTACATTTATAGGCGATCCAAACCTATGCGCGACTCCCTGGATCGCATGGCGCTGAAAGCACCTGTGGCCGGCAACATCATCGAAAAGTCTGCGGTCGCACGTTACGCGCGCACGCTGTCCACCACCTTTGCTGCCGGCGTGCCGCTGGTGGACGCACTGAACTCGGTGGCAGGGTCCACCGGCAACTCGGTGTACACCAACGCGGTGTATCAGATCCGTGACGATGTCAGCACGGGCCAGCAGCTCAACTTCTCCATGCGCAGCACCGGCGTGTTTCCCAACATGATCATCCAGATGGTGGCCATCGGCGAGGAAGCCGGCGCGCTCGACGACATGCTCGACAAATCCGCGAGCTACTACGAAGAGCAGGTGGACAACGCCGTGGACAACCT
>JAUILW010000541.1 GCA_030432795.1 Gammaproteobacteria bacterium | reverse complement strand
TCCGCCTGCGCGCCGCGAAAGGCACTGCGCTGCCGAGCCTGGTGGAACATCGATGCGGAGCACAGGCGCACCGCCGCCTCCATGCGCTGCCGGTATGACTTGCGATCGAGATGGGGCAGCGCCTGCGCGAGGAGCGCAGCCAGGCGCGCACCGCTCTCGCCGCCGCCGCCATTGCGGGTGACGTCGGCGAGCGCTGAGGTTTCACTCATCATCAACTCGTGGCCGAAGGCCTTGATGTAGCGGCGAAAGCCGGCGTTAGAGCGGGCGAGATCGAATGCCGGGTAGACCATGAGAGCGAGCAGATCCCGCAAAGATGGTGTTTCGGTGTGCGCGAGCAATTCGTCCAACAGCGCACTGCGGCGAGCCTGCACCTCTGCTGAGCGCTCGTGGCGGATGGCGTGCAGCAGGCCGCTGAGGCTTTTGAAATGGTACTGCAGCGCAGATTCGTTCTTCTGACCGGCGGCGGCAACGATTTCACGGATGGAGACGTTTTCGATGCCGCGCTCGCTAACGAGCTTTTCGGCGGCGCGCATGAGCGCTTTCTGTGTGGCTTCGCTCCGGGCGCGTCGGCTGTCAGTCTGCACCTGCTCAGATTCTCCTGCTGATGTCGTCCTCCACCCGCCAGATCCGGTCCTGACCCCAACAGGCGAAGGTAGTGTCCAGGCTGCCGCCGCTGACGCGAAAGCTGGGCACGCCCCACAGGTTGGCCTGGGTGAGAGCTTCGAGGTTTGCGGTCAATATAGCCTGCCAGTCGCCGGATTTGGTAGCTTGCGTCAGCGCACTCCAGTCGATGCCTGCGGTGTGGACCACTTGTTTCAGGCCGCGTTCGCGGGTGATGTCGATGCCCTCGAACCAGGCGGCCTGTAGGTAGGCAGTGATGAACGCCAGGTCTTTGCCGAGGCTGGCGGCGCCTGGTAGTAGTGCGAAGGCGCGCTCCACGGGCGGGCCGAACGGATCGACGATGCGGCCGAACGGCGTGCCGCGTGCGCGCCCCTCACGGGCGGCGTCGCGCATGATATAGAGCTGCTTGAGGCGCGGTGCGGGCACGCCGCGCATCATCATCGGCATGACCGGACGCAGCGCGAGGCTTACGCCGGTGCGGGCCACCAGATCCAGCACACGCTGATGGCCGATGGCGGTGTAGGGGCTGCGCAGAGACGGAAAGTACTCGAGCTGCACCGCCGATGCATCGCGGCCATCGGTTGTTCGCGGTTCTGGCTCCGGCACGGTCGGGTTGCTGACGTGGGCAAGCCCTTCGTCGATGAGTCGAGCTTCTAAAAGCCGCAGCCGGTCCACACCCCAGTACCAATCGCCGTCGAAGTAGAACATCGCGCCCTGGTAGTGGCCGAGCGATGCACGCAAGGCATTACCGCTTGCCAGTGCGTGCTCTGCCATGTTGCCGGCCGTTGCCGCTGCAAGCGCGCCACCCCACAACGCTTCCCCGGTGTGGTAAGCGGTGTCCGCAAAGTCTGCGCTGTCGAGCGTTGCCGCAAGTGCCGCGTTGGCGCTCGCAATCGCTTCGGCGCTCAAGGTGGTAGCCGTTGGTGCGAAGCGCACGCCGTAGGCTTGGGCAACACTTGCAGCGTCGTTGCGCGCCCACACGCCGAAGTGCTCGGAACTACCCTGATAGGCGGTATCCGCGGCCGACACGAGGTGCGCCTTGAAGGGCAGCTTGTAGGCTGCGCGCAAGCCCTCGAGCTTCTGCACCGCTAAATGGCTGTACGGGTCGTCCACCTGGTGAAAGTAGTGAACGACGGGCGCCTCGCCGCGCTTCTGTCGGCGTTTTGCGGCGCGGGCGTGGCGCTGTCGCTCGGCCTGCTCCGAGGCGATGCGCCGCATCACCAGGGATTGCAGGCGGGTTTTAAGGCGCATGCACGACGATCTCGTCTGACCCCGCCGGCAGGTCGAAGGTATGCAGGTCCGCAGCGATGATGATGTCCTCCGGCAGCCCCCGGAGAAACATGCGCTCAGCCAGGCTGTTCATTGGCGCGGGCACCATGTGATACAGCACGAGTTGGCGGATGCCTGCCGCATCCGTGCGCTCAGGCAGCGAGGCGACGTCGGCGTGATAGTCGATCACATCCTGCATGATCCTCGGGCCAACCGTCAGCTCGAGGTCGGTTCCGACTTCGATCATCGGGTCTAGCAGCGTGCGCGACAGCGCGTCGTGGAACAACAGGTCCGCCCCTCGCGCCGCGTTGAACAACGTGTCGGCAGCGTTGGTGTCGCCGGAGATCACCAAAGAACGGCCTCGGTAATCCACCCGGTAGCCCACCGCGGGCTCGATGGGCGGATGCTCGACGAGGAACGAGGTCACCTTCATCTCGTCGTCCTGCCAGACCACCGCACCCGGCGCAAACGCCGAGGACTGCATGGGGCCAAGGTGCGGGGGCAGCATGTCTGCACCGTGGTGTGCCGTTCGATAACCGCGATCCAGCGTGTAGGCGAGGTTGAAACCATCCACTACGCGTTCGACACCCTCGGGCCCGTACACCTGCAACGGGGCAGGTCGCCCCTGCACCCAGGAGGCGAGGTTGACGTCGGGCAGCCCGGCGATGTGGTCGGAGTGGAAGTGGGTGATGAACACGCCATTCAATCGGTCCATAGGCAGATTCGCCTGTGCGATGCGCATTGGCGAGCGCGCACCCACATCGAAGAGGAAGAAATGCT
>JAUILW010000540.1 GCA_030432795.1 Gammaproteobacteria bacterium | reverse complement strand
CATCTGCCGGCGGGGACATCGGCGGCGAAGGTTAGCGCATGGCTTCAGGGCCTGCCAGGCCGCATGCCACAGGGCCCTGTCACGTTGTCATCAAACTGTAACAATGGCGGTGCAGCATGCGCGCCATCTGCCTGGAGGCGATAGATCGCAAGGCCCTGAATGCACGCTAGAGCGTTCGTTGCACGATGTCATGCAGCTGTTACATTGCCGGGGCTAAATGGCCGCCCGTCCGGATTCGACTCCGGTAACGATCGACAACCAGGCCCTTGCCCGATGGATCACACAGCCAACACTGTCCTCGTCGTCGAAGACGAAGCAGAGATTCGCGAGATGCTTTCTTTTACGCTGAGCCGCGCCGGTTTCACGGTGTGGGAGGCGGAGAGTGCCGAGCAGGCGCTTGGCATGCTCGACCGTCAGCTTCCCAGCCTCGCCATCGTCGACTGGATGTTGCCGCGCATGAGCGGCGTGGACCTGGCTGCTCGGCTGCGACGGGACGCCTTCACCGCCGAGCTGCCGATCATCATGCTTACCGCTCGCGGTGAAGAAGCAGACAAGCTCAAGGGCTACGACTCGGGAATCGACGACTATCTCACCAAGCCTTTCTCGCCACGCGAGCTGGTGGCCCGGATCCGGGCCCTGCTGCGCCGTGCGGGCAAGCCTGACGATGGTGCCATCAACATCGGCGGCATGACGCTGGACCTGCGATCGCACCAACTACGTGTGGAGGGACAACCCGTCAAGCTGGGACCAACCGAGTTTCGCCTGCTGGAACATTTCATGACCCATCCCAATCGGGTGTTCGATCGCGCGCAGCTTCTGGATCACGTATGGGGTCGAAGCATCTATGTGGAAGAGCGCACCGTCGATGTACACGTGCTGCGATTGCGCAAGGCGTTGAAGCCTTTCGGCCTGGACAAGCACGTGGAAACCGTGCGCGGCGTTGGCTACCGATTCACGCCGTGAACTTCTACTCCCCACGCGACTACCTGCTGCTCGGTGGGTTGCTCACGCTCGGCCTCCTCGTCGGCTGGGGCTTTGAAGCAGTCGGCTGGGGCTTGGCCTGGGCTTTTGGAGCGTGGGTAGTGTTGCAACATCTTGAGTATGTGCGTTTGCGACGCTGGTCCGAGCGGCCGTTGACGCGACCGGTATTCCGCACCGATGCCTGGCAAACTGCGGCGGACACCCTGTTCCGGACCAACCGGCGCCAGCGCCAACGTTCGAACCAGGCGCTCACCCGACTCCGGCAGATGCGGGCAGTGACCGAGGCGTTGCCGGATGCGGCGGTCATGCTGGATGCCGCGGGGCGCATCGACAGCTTCAACCCGGCGGCGCGGACGATTTTTCATCTCACCAATCACGACGTGGGCATCCACATCGCCGAGCTTGTGCGCCATCCCAAGCTCATCGACTTTCTGCGCAACGTGAAAGATGAGCCGGTGGAGTTCACCTCACCGCTGGAAGAAGGCTTGCGGCTGGAGGTACGGCGCATTGCGGTTGCCGAGGATCGTTCCCTGCTCCTGGTGCGCAACGTCACCGAGCTGAACCGGCTGTTGAGCATGCGCCAGGATTTCGTCGCCAATGTATCGCACGAGCTGCGCACGCCGCTGACCGTCATTCTGGGCTATCTGGAGACTCTGCAGGAGGAGTCGCTGGACGCCGAGGCTACCGAAGCGCTGGTGCGTAAGCTCGTCGGACCGGCGCAGCGGATGCACGCTCTGGTGCAGGACCTGTTGCTGCTCACCCGGCTCGAATCCAGCCCGTCGTTGATGGACGACGATCTCACCCCGGTGGGTATGCGGACCGTGTTTGCGCATGTGACCCGCGCGCTTGAAGGGCTGTCAGACGGACGTCATGAGATCGTCGCCGATGTGCAAAGTGACGCGGCCGTGCTCGGCGTCGCCAACGAACTGGAGAGCGCGGTGGGTAACCT
>JAUILW010000539.1 GCA_030432795.1 Gammaproteobacteria bacterium | reverse complement strand
CCGCTGATCTGCGCGCCCGGAGATGTGGCCATCTGCAACCGACAGGCGGTGCACGGATCGTTCGCCAACACCGGCGGCAACATGCGCGTGACCATCAACATGGGGTTTCACAAACGCTCAAGCGTGCTCGGCGTGCAGGGTGGCGGCATCCACAATGCCGTGGAGGTATACACGGCGGAGCGCATCGATCACCGCGCCCGGCTCATCAGCTACGGCATCGACGCGCGCCAACAACGCTACCCTGACGAACAACCTTTCCACTACGCGCCGCTCGCGCAGACCGGCTACCGCTGGAACGAGGCAGCGCGCGACGATATTAGAGACTACAACACCGAAGACCTCGGCATCTGACAAACTACGCCACGGGAGGGGATGGCATGGACTGGAAAGCACGCCTGGGCAACAAACTGGTGGACATCAACGATGCCATGGCCAATGTACGCAGCGGCCAGACCATCGCCGTGTCGCCCTACACCTCCTCGCCGGTAACCCTGGCTGAGGCCCTCAAGGCGCACGTCATCGCCGCCAACCTCACGGATATCACCGTGGAGCACCTGGCCTCCCTCGTGAGCTGGACGGCGCCCGAACTGCAAGGCCGGCTGCGCCTCAAAGACAACTACGCCACACCACCCAATCGCGCCGCGGTGCATGCAGGCAACGCCGACTACCTGCCCATAGGGCTCTGGCGTAGCCACGAGATGCCTGCAGGAACATCGGCCGCACCGGACATCTTTCTGGTGCCGGTGTCACCCCCGGACGCTGCGGGCTACTGCAGCTTCGGGCCCGGCGTGTGGATGTCGCCCACCTGTGCCGCGGGTGCCAAGCTCGTCATCGCTGAGGTGCAGGAGGACTTCATCCGCACCGGCGGCGAAAACCACATCCACATGAACCAGATCGATCTGTTCGTGGAAGGACAGCCGTCGGCAGCATCCAGCACCGGCGCGCCGCAACCGTCGCCGGACGAGGTCGCCCAGGTGGAGGCCATCTGCACCATCGTCGCAGCGGAGCTGGTAAACGATGGGGATACCCTGCAGATGGGTGTGGGTACCGTATCCGCCTCGCTTGGCCACTTTCTCGACTTCCGCAACGACCTAGGTGTGCAGACGGAGCTGATCACCGGCGGTATCGCTGAGCTGGTACAACGCGGCAACATCACCGGCATGCGCAAGGCCATCCACCGCGGCAAGGTGGTAGGCAGCGCGCTGGTGGCCATGCCTCGCGAAGAGCTTGCCATGATCGACGGCAATCCCGCCTTCGAGCTCTACGACTTCGGCTACACCGACGACCTGCGCCGGCTGATCCAGCTCGACAACTTCGTCGCCGTGAACAACGCGCTGGCCGTGGACCTCACCGGCCAGGTGGCGGCGGAGGCTTTCGACCACCGACCCTACACCGGTGTGGGCGGGCAGACGGTGTTCATGCTCGCCGGCGCTTACTCCCCAGGCGGGAAATCCGTGTCCGTTGTGCCCTCCAGCAGCACCCCCAGCAACGGCGGCGAGCGCTTTACCCGCATCGTGCCGTTCCATGCGCCCGCCACGCCAATCACCGTACCGCGCACCTACGTGGACTACGTCGTCACCGAGTTCGGCGCGGCGGAGCTGCGCGGCAAGACTGTCGCGGAACGCGCGCATGCCATGATCGACATCGCCCATCCGGACTTTCGCGACATGTTGCGGGATGAGGCGCGTCGGCTGTACGGCGCATAAGCAAGACGGAAAAACAAGGAGGCCAACATGTGGTACGCCATCATCAGCGAAGACAAACCCGGAACGCTCGAGGCGCGCCTGGCAGCCCGGCCTGCACACCTGGAACGCGTGCAGGCGCTCGCCGATGAGGGTCGCATTCTGCTGGCCGGACCGCATCCGGCAATAGATTCGGAAGACCCCGGTGAAGCCGGCTTTACCGGCAGCCTCATCGTCGCCGAATTCAACTGTCTGGCGGACGCCGAGGCCTGGGCCCAGGGCGACCCGTATGTCACCGCTGGCGTGTTTTCACGCACCACCGTAAAACCGTTCCGCAAGGTGCTACCGTGATGCAGGCAGTCGATGGCGCCAAGATGATGTACCTCATCCGCCGGCGAACAGGCGTTACTCGTGTCGCGCTGTTGGCCAATTGGTTCGCCAATCACATGCCGCAGGTGATCGGCGCCATGCACGCCGCCCGCGAGGCAGGTCGCCCGCATGCCAGCCGCTACATCGCCACGCTTTTCGACGGCGACGGTAGTTGGGATGGCGTGGCACAGCTCTGGTGGCCGATGGCGCTGCCGCGCCCTGCGGCACCGCACGGCGAGCCGCCGACCGACACATTCCAGCAGCTGGCAGAACCCTACGTGCCCTGGGTCACGCGCGAATACGTGGTGATCGACGGCGAAGTGCCCACCAGTCCGAATACCCTCAACGCCCCGTATCCCTGCACGCGCGGCGGCTTTCTCAAGGTCACGTTTTTCGTCAAGGCAAAGCCCGACACTGACTACGAGGCGTTTTACGGCCACTGGTTGACCGTGCACGCAGACAACGTCTCCAGCGTCATGCGTCAGGTCGGCGGTTTCCGCTACGCAATCAGCCACAGCCTCGAGCCCCAGGCCGAATCCTATGACGGGATGGCGGAGCTGTACTTCGCGGATGCCGCGGGCTGGGACCGTTACCGGGCACTGATCGAAGACGACGGTATGA
>JAUILW010000538.1 GCA_030432795.1 Gammaproteobacteria bacterium | reverse complement strand
CCCGGGCGACGTACATCCGATGCTGCACGACTGGCAGCGCGACCTCGTCGTCTGGGCAGTCAAAACCGGCAGAGCCGCACTATGGGCCGACACGGGAATGGGCAAGACAGTGATGCAGCTCGAATGGGCGCGGCTCTCCGCAGACCGTGGCGCCCTCGTCATCGCCCCGCTTGCGGTGTGTCAGCAGACCATCCGCGAAGCCGCCAAACTCGGCCTACACGCCACCTACGTCCGCGACTCCGCAGAAGTCAACCGACTCGGACTGTGCGTCACCAACTACGAACGGGTGCCAGCAATCAACCCCGGCCTGTTCGACGCGGTAGTACTTGACGAATCCAGTTGCCTTAAGCAGTCCGACGGTAAAACCCGCTCCATGCTCATCGACTGGGCCGCCGACATTCCCCACCGGCTCGCCTGCTCGGCCACCCCCGCACCCAACGACCCCGAAGAACTCACCAACCAAGCCGAATGGTTGGGCCGCATGTCCCGAACCCACATGCTCGCCGCCTACTTCATCCACGACCAGGACGGGTGGCGGCTCAAGGGGCACGCCCGCCGGCCAATGATGGCGTGGATGGCGCAGTGGGCCGTCGCACTCACGAAACCCTCTGATGTTGGTGGCGACGACACCGGCTACATCCTCCCCGGGTTGGATGTGGTTCCTGAGATTGTGCACGCTGAGGTAGAGGCTGAGGGGCAACTGTTCGCCACCGACATCGGCGGGGTGACGGGCCGCTCCCAGTTGCGCCGGCAGACACTGGAGGCGCGGGTCGACCGGGCCGCGAAGTTGGTGGCGAACGAACCTGGCCCGTGGATTATGTGGTGCGCGCTGAACGCTGAGGCTGAGGCGTTGGCGTCGGCGATACCGGGCGCGGTGAACGTCCACGGCTCGCTGGACCCTGACGAGAAGGCACGCCTGCTGTTGGGGTTCGCGGACGGCGACTTCGACGTGCTCATCAGCAAGCCATCGATTGCCTCGCAGGGGCTGAACTATCAGCACTGTGCCCGGATGGCGTTCGTCGGCCTCGGCGACAGCTACGAGCAGTACTACCAAGCCATCCGGCGGTGCTACAGGTACGGGCAGCAGAAGGTGGTGCGGGCGCACGTCATCGTGTCCGACCTGGAATCCCAGATAGCGGCGAACGTGGCCCGCAAGGAGAAGCAGGCTGGGCAGATTACTGACGCGCTCGTCGCTGAGATGCGGCGCACCAGGTCGGCGGTGTCAGCGTGACGACCCGCACCCATTCAACCTGTCACCATCGCATATACGGACTCGACTGCGCCACATTCGATCAGATGATCGAGCGGGCTGGCGATCTTTGCGAGATTTGCCGCAAGTCGCCATCGACTCCGGTACGGGGATTGCAAATCGATCACGACCACGAATTGATGGTCGTTCGTGGACTGCTATGTCCGCGCTGTAACACCCACCTGGCGCTCGTGGCGGCGGGCAAACACTCACTCACCGAAGCTGATTCGGCATATCTGGCGAACCCATTTGAGAGGAAATGACGAATGACCGACTACATCACCGACGAAGCGTCCGGTAACAACTGGCGGCTCATGCTCGGCGACTCATGCGAACGACTCGCCGAAATCGGCACCGACTCAGTGGACCTGTCAGTGTGCTCACCCCCGTTCGCGTCCCTGTTCACCTACAGCCCCTCGGTACGTGACCTCGGGAACGCCGCCACCCGAACAGAGTTCCTCGAGCACTACAGCTTCATCATCAAGGAGCAACTACGAGTGACGAAGCCAGGTCGACTCGCCTGCATCCACGTCCAACAACTGACAACCTCGAAAACCACCCACGGCTACATGGGTATGACCGACTTCCGCGGCGAAGTCATTCGCGCATTCCAAGACGGCGGCTGGCAATTCAACGGCGAAGTCACAGTATGGAAAGACCCGCAAGCGCAATCCATCCGCACCCGCTCCCACGCCCTCGCGTTCGCCACCAAGAACCGCGACAGCGCCGGAACCCGGCCCGCACTGGCCGACTACCTACTGCTGTTCAAGAAACCCGGCGACAACGCTATCCGCATCAAAAACGACGTCAGCAACGACGAATGGATTGAATGGGCATCACCCATCTGGACCGACCACCATGACGGCGCATGGTTGACCGAAGACGGCAACATCTGCCCCGTATGGTACGGCATCCGCGAAACCGACACCCTCAACGTTCGCGCGGGCCGCGAGGACGCCGACGAGCGCCATATCTGCCCGCTACAACTCGGCTTCATCGAGCGGTGCGTCCGACTGTGGTCTAACCCCGGCGAGCTGGTTCTCACACCGTTCGCTGGCATCGGTTCGGAGCTATACCAAGCAGTGAAGCTCGGTCGGCGCGCTGTCGGCATCGAGTTGAAACCCTCGTACTGGCGCACCGCCGTGGACAACCTGACCCGCCTCGAATCCGAAATAGAAGCCCCGTCACTGTTCGACCTTGACGAGGCGGTGCCCCTCGATGCCTGACGCCGACCGCCACACCCGCTACCGCCAGTTCAAGTGCATCGACTGCGGGCAGAAACGCTACTCAGCCGGAAGACCCCGCTGCACGGAATGCCACAACGCATGGGCACGAACAGAACAAGAGGAGGCTGTGAGTGGCTGACATAGAACACGTAGCCGAAGCGATCTGGCGGGCAACAGTTCCAGCCGCCACAGAGAAAGGC
>JAUILW010000537.1 GCA_030432795.1 Gammaproteobacteria bacterium | reverse complement strand
GTGCTCCTGTTCGATCTCGCGCGCAGTGCGGCAACGCTTCTGCTTGACGTGCGAGCCCAACCATTTCTGCTCAATGCAGTACTGAACCGTTTGCGATTGAAAGTCTGCATTGCGCTCGACTGACCGGCTTGCACAACCTGACAGGGCAAAGACCATCAGAAAAAAAGTCCACTTGATCGTCATGTTGGCTCCTTCCTTTTGGGTCTCGAAAGGCGCACACAGCATACTTCCAGCTGTTGGAGCGTATCAACGCCAGGCGTAAGAGACTTCCAGCTCGTACTGATGCATCTGCAGTTCAATGGTTTGCGTGGGATCGAGAAAGTTCAGCCCTCGGATGGTATGGGATGGCGCGTACATGAATGCGAAGCTCAGCGCCCGCCCACCGGACATCTCGAACGACGCACCGACAGTCCAGTGCTCCTCCATGACGCCGGGCGCGAGGATGTTGAACAACGCATCGCCCTCCTCCACCGGCTGCTTCGCATAGCTGTAGCCTCCTCGCCAGGTGCCGAAAGATCCTGACTGCCACTGCAAGCCCGCCTTGTAGACGGTCATGTTCTTCCAGCCGAATCCAGCGCCGCGATCACCGCCCAGACATGCCTCCACATCGCTGCCACCAGCGCTCGGGCAACGCAGCAGGTCCCGCGCGGGGTTGGCAACACTGGCGATGTCTTCGTAGTCGATGTACTCCACATCCGCCTGCAGCGAAACCGCATCGCTCGCCTGGTAGGCAATACCAAACCGAAGCGAGGCGGGAATATCGAAATCACCCTGCTCTGCAAAAAGATCCGCGTAACGATCGAACGGTGTCATTCGTATCTTTGACTGGTACGCAGCCGCCACGCTGAGCCGATCTGAGGCCTGCCACCATAGGCCGACGCTTGCACCCCAACCCCATGAAAAGTCATGCCCCCGGTCGCTCAGGTTGGTGGGAAACTCGCCCTGCGCGAATGTGCGCGTAAAAGGCGCAAAGGAAAACGGCGCGACATCGCCCAGGCCTCTTGCCTCGAATGCCTGCAGCGCAATCTGCGGTGTTATGCCCCAGGCCAGGCGCTCGCCGATCCGCGAAGCGTAGGTTACCCCGGCAATCGCCTGCATGAGATCCACGCCCGCGTCGCCAGCGCCGTAGACGCCCGCATAACTGCGCGTGCCGCCACCGGCATTGAACTGGGCGCGGCTGTCCGCAGCCCGCCAGTCGGTGTTCATACCGCCACGCCCGTAGAAGGAGAAACCCACAACCCCGTCACTGTCCCGCAACTTCCAGGCCTTCGTAAGCCACGGCACCGGAAAATAGTTGCTGTCGCTGTCGCGGCCGCCGGCGCTGAGGGAGAAGGCACCCGATTGCCCACTCATTGCGCTCGGCCCAGGTTCGAAGGAGCGGCGCGGGCTGAACAAACCGATGCCGGACTCCAACCCTTCAGGCGCAAATGCACCAAGTGCGGGGTTATTGGCTGTATCTATAGCACTGGCGCCTGCGGCAGAAGCTACACCAGCACCAGCGGTGCCTTTGGCGCGTGTTCCGATGGCGTGGGACATGTAGCCGTTGGTCGCAACTGCTGAGTGGCACACGAGCGCGCAACAGAAACCAACGACGAGCGCGATTTTGGGCGGTTGAACGCGAGAGCCAGTACGCACGGCGGCTTCCAGATGCAGTTGATCCTTTCAGTGTAGGAAAGCTGCGGACTTTCGCGTATGTAAGCCAGTGAAAGCGAATGCATCGAACCTGTGTCACGTGGTTGACGATTTCGATACCTCAGTAGTGGCACACTGAAGTCTCATTCGCCGACTGCGGTTCCGCCATGAAAGCATTGATCATTACATTGCTCGCGATCGCGATGGCCGGCTGCTCTCCCCAGAGCGCCTCTCCCCCCGCCAGCGAACCCGATACTACGGCATCGGAACCGCGCACATCGCCCGAACCGCCGCCTCCTCCTCCGCCGCCTCCGCCTCCGCCTCCGCCTCCGCCGCCACCACCGCCACCGCCACCCATGCCAGCACCACCAATGCTTGAGCCTGAGTCTGTGCCGTCGTTGGAATCACCGGAGCCCGCAACTGAAGATGGTCGTGATATCGCAACCCGCCGGCCGGACATCGCAACCAGCGGCCCTGTACCAACAATCATTGAAGTAGAAAGGCCAACAGTAGATGTGCCTCTACGCACGATCGATGTCTTCTACGGCACCAATCGTAACCGTGCGTCAGACTGTTTGAGCGCCACCTCCGCACGCTGGAACGAGACCCGCTGCACACCGGCGAGTTTCTACGCAGGAACGACCGCCGAAGCTCTCGAGGTCGGCGCGGTCACGGTGTCGTTTCCACCCGACCATGAAGTGGGCAATGTCGAGCGACCATTCTCCATTCTGTCGATCACCTTTCGCGATGAAGATCCGTTGCGGGATGTCGTGATTACTGAGATAGACGCAATGGGCAGCGACTTCGACCGCTGGGCGGCGTCGGTGAACGCCGCAACAAGCGACACCGTGAACCAGGCCTTCATCTACGTACACGGCTACGCCACACCGTTCGACGATGCCGCCAGGCGCACCGCGCAGGTAGCGCTCGATCTGGATATGGATGTGGCCCTGGGTGGCATTCCGATGCTGTTCAGCTGGCCGTCCCGAGGCACCACCCAGGGCTACGTTGCCGACCTCGACTCCGCCGACGATGCGACGGACGCTCTCAATGCTTTCATCGATAT